>DYMR01000008.1:17232-21044 GCA_020721485.1 Halothiobacillus neapolitanus
CTTGAGGGGGCGCCGGATTCCTCCCCCTCGAGGGATGGCCGGATTCCTAATACTCCTCCCCCTGAGCGGGTGCCGAATTCCCCCATTGAGGGAAGGTCGGATTCCTAATACTCACTCACCCCTTGAGGGAGGGCGAATTCCTAATACTCCCTCCCCCTTGAGGGGGGAGGGCTGGGGTGGGGGTGAACATATAATCAGCCCAGAACCGACTTCTTAACGCACAAAACCTACAAAAAAAGAGGCCATTCATCAAAGTGTCGCGTACTGAATCGGCAGAATACCGGAATAATTGAGGACAAATTTACGCCGACAGCCGTTGAGCCCCGGCGAGTGAGCCACGAGTACCCCATGATCGACACCCATTGCCACCTAGATGACTTGCTTGAAGCCTGCCCCGAGGCGCCCGCTCGGTGGCGGGCAGCGGGCGTAACGGCGCTCATCACGATGGGCACGCACCCGGCGCAATGGCCGGATGCACTCGCGGCCGCGCAGCGCGCGCAGGCGGGCGGCAGCACCGTGGGCGTGGCGCTGGGCGTGCATCCTTGGTGGGTCGAAACGGTGGCGACGGTGTCCGTGTCGGCGGCACTGACCGAAGCGCTCGATCAATCGCCCCTGCCGGTGGTGGCGGTGGGCGAAATCGGGCTGGATGCCGTGCGCGCCCCGCACACACTGCCCGCGCAGCACGCCCTGCTCACCACACAACTGGCCATCGCCCAACACCACGGCTTGCCGGTGGTGCTGCACGAACGAAAAACGGCGGATCTTCTACTCGCCGCGCTGCGGCGGCATCCGGGCATGACCGGCGTAGTACACGGGTTTACCGGCTCCTTGCAGCAAGCGCAGCGCCTCATCGACTGCGGGATGCATTTGGGCGTGGGCGCAGCGCTCACTCATCCGCGCGCCACGCGGCTGCGGGCGATGTGGGCGGCACTGCCGGTCGAAGCCTTACTGCTCGAATCTGACGCCCCATTCCAGCCGGGCGCGGCGCACCGGGGTGCGGTGAATGAACCCGCGTTTCTACCCGAAACGCTTCAGGCATTGGCCCGCCAGCGCGGGGTGGAACCGGCGGCGTTGGCGGCGCAGTTGGATGAGAACGCGGGCCGGGTTTTTGCGTCGATGTTTGGCAGGCTGTTGAAAAATGGTTTCAACAGCCTGTTAGGCGCATCCAGTTAGGCATGAACCGCCCTGAACTCGACGGACGGTTGCCCGGCAAAAAGACCTGCAACTGAAATATCTTCGTCAATGCCTGTCCAGTGGACACCCTCTCCAGCACCCAGCAATTCATAGTTGGCGCGCTCCGTGGCTGTAGTATGAGCCAGACGGGGAAACCTCTCGACATAAATATCGTGTCTGACCCCATTTTTTACCTAAATATCGTGTCTGACCCCATTTTTTATTGCTTGATGGTAATCCCCCCATTTTTAGCGGCGCTCAAAAGTAGGGTTTACGCGGCCATCAGTGGCGGCTTGCCACCATTGGCTTTGTGAGGTCGACGGTGATTGTAAAACCACAACCACTGGGTCGCATAATCTTGAACTTCCTCCAAGGTGTCGAATAGGTGTTTGCTCAGCCAACTGTAGCGGATGGTTCGGTTCGTCCGCTCAATGTAGGCGTTCTGTTGTGGCTTGCCAGGCTGGATATAGTCGATGCGGATATCTCGCCTCCGAGCCCAGTCTACGAACGCGTGGCTGATAAACTCTGGCCCGTTATCGCAGCGAATGGCCGTTGGCTTCGCTCGCCATTCCAGCAACTGCTCCAGCACCCTGATCACACGCAGCGTCGGCAGTGAGAAGCCCGCTTCAATGGCCAGTCCTTCTCGCCGGTAATCGTCAATCACATTGAATAACCGAAAATGCCGGCCATCGCTTAGCTGGTCGTGCATGAAGTCCATCGACCAGACCTGATCCGGCTTGATCGGCTCTTTCAGGGGCTCGGGAACCTGCCGCTTCAGACGACGCCTGGGCTTGATCCGAAGGTTCAGTTCCATCTCGCAGTAAATCCGATATACACGCTTGTGATTCCAGCTTTTACGCTCGACGTTGCGCAGATAGTCAAAGCATTGGCCAAAGCCCCAATCGCTTTGCTCCTCGGTCAGCTTGACCAGCCAGTCGGCAATCTCGACGTTCTCATCGCTCAGCGTCGACTGATAACGGTAGCAGCTTTCACTGATCCTGAGTGCCGCACACACCAAGCGAACAGAAACCCCTCGAACCGCGACAGCTTGTTGAGCCATCTCCTTGCGTCGGGATGGCTTCACCACTTTTTTGCGAGTGCCTCCTGGACGATCTCGGCCTTGAGGCGCTCCTCAGCGTACATCTTCTTGAGCCTGCGGTTCTCGTCTTCGAGTTCCTTCAGGCGGGCCATCAGGGAGGCATCCATCCCGCCGTACTTGGCGCGCCATTTGTAAAAGCTGGCACTGCTCATGCCATGTTCGCGGCAAAGCTCGGGGACGGGTACCCCATTTTCCGCCTGCTTAACAGGATGTTGAAAAAAGACCTCCCTGTCTTTTTTCAACCCCATCGTTCCGGTACACGCCCGTAACGATGGGCGAAGATCAAGCACTTACGATGCTTGATCTTCGGGCAAGCCATCCTTGGCTTGCATTAACAGGCTGTTGAAACCGTTTTTCAACAGCCTGTTAAGGATCGCCAGTATCTGGCTGTCCGAAAATCTCGATTTCTTCATGCAGAATCTCCTTCGTGATCATAACGAGAAAATTCTACTTTTAAACGCCGCTATTTTTCGGGGGGATTACCATGGGTTTGATTACTTGGGTAGTGTTTTCATTTGCCATGAGGTGGTCTCGAAAAAGCTAATGTAATCGAATTGAAGCACCTTGCCACGCGAAGAGGGGCAAGTGTGCTCGAATGAGTGGTTGGGGGAGAAAGAAGGCGGTCGGCCTGCCCAGTGGTCAATTGATTCTGCATTCCTTGCCCCCATGACAATGTCGAATAATGAAAATTCCCGAAGTGCTGTTTCAGCGCGTGTGCATCAACTTGTTATGCGCCGCTCTTAAAAAGCACTTCGCTTTTAACATTTTCTGCGCCCCTGTTCCACCGTAACTCAATGACAATGAAGAAAAATAAAGATATTGGGTGCCAGGGCAGCCTTCTATCTCGGCCAACGTAGAGCTAACCGGCGCTGCGCGGCTTTATCGCGCAGCGTCCAGAGAGCGAAGCGAACGGGGTTGAGCGCCAGGTTAGATTTACTCACACCAAACCTCGCATTTGTCCTTTGTACGGAGATTGATCAACGTTGCACTTGCACAGGCACCGAGCGCACTTCCCTCGATGAAAATTACGCTGTCGCCCTCGTCCATGTTGAAACAATAGGTTTTTGCTTCAAATTTCTCGCCGTTAATGACGAATAACTCATCGTTGTGGGAGACCTCAATTTCGTATGACGGCCTTGATGTGCCACCACCACTGGCGCTGCTGCGCTGCCGCTCAAGAGCTTTATGAACTGCAAGCACTTCTTGCAGTTCGACTTGGTTCAATTGCTCCACTTTCTTACGCCCAGCCATGATTTCTTGGTAGTTCCGAACTCCTCGCTGAGTATCTGAGAAAGCCGTCACGCTAAAGCAAAGCGCAGCAGCGGCCAGAACTAGACGGATCAAATTGCTCATGGCTTCTCCGAAAATCTAACATTAAGTAGACACCTAAAAAGGTGCATATCAAAAACTAAAAGCGGTGTATAGCACGCCTAAACCATGGTAAGCTATTGATATTTTTATGCCACGGCAATGATAGAGGGCGAAAATGCAGACATCAAACACACCGACCCGTGATCCGCCGAAGCTGCTCGATCAAGTG
>DYMR01000161.1 GCA_020721485.1 Halothiobacillus neapolitanus
GAACGATGGGGTTGAAAAAACGACAGGGAAGTCTTTTTTCAACATCCTGTTAGGAACCGAGCGGCGGTTCGGGCTGAACGAACACGCGGCGGCCATTGACCCAAGTCGCTTCGGCACGGTGTTGGAAATCCCAGCCGAAAAAGGGGGTGTCGCGTCCGGCAGACAACAGGCTGTCGTCATCGAGCGTCCAGTCGGCCTCTGGTGTGATGAGGCACACATCGGCACGCATGCCCGGCGCCATCCGTCCGGCGTCGGCGAGGCCAAAAATTGCTGCCGGGCGGCTGCCAAGTGCGTCGAGCGCGCGGGGCAGGCTGAGTACGCCGTCATCCACCAGTTTGAGCATCAGCGGCAACAGGGTATCCAGCCCGGAAATGCCGGGCTCGGTTTCGGGGAAGGGGGCGAGTTTGGCGTCGGTTTCATGCGGTTGATGATCGGAAATCACGCAATCAATCACGCCGCTGGCGAGCGCTTCCCGCAGTGCCGCCCGATCCCGCAGGCTGCGCAGCGGGGGTTCGACATGGGTGGTGCCGCAGAGCGCATCGGTATCCATTTCCGACAGCCAGAGTTGATGGATGCTGACCGAGGCGGTGATGGGCAGGCCGTCCGCCTTGGCCTGAGCCACCAGTTGCACGCCCGCGCGGGAGGACAAATTGTTGATGTGAACCCGCGCGCCGGTTTCTGGCAGAACGGCCAAGAGTTGCGCCAGCGGTGCGGTTTCCGCCGAGGTGGGAATGCTCGGCAAGCCCAAGCGGGTGGCGATGGCGCCTTCATGCGCGCAACCGCGTTTGCTCAACGAGGGGTCGCGCGGTTCGAAGACGACGAGTACATCAAAAGTGGCCGCGTATTCGAGGGCGCGGCGCAGCAGGCGCAAATCTTTGACGGGGAGGTGGGTGTTGGACACGGCCACGCAGCCGCCTTCGGACAATTCGGCCATTTCGGCCAGCAATTCACCTTTGAGTCCTTGGGTGAGCGCGCCGATGGTGACGACGCGGGCGCGACCGGCAAGCTGGGCGCGGCGTTTGATGAACCGGGCGACGGCGACGGTGTCGAGCACGGGGTCGGTATCCGGCGGCATGATGAGGGTGGTGATGCCGCCCGCCACGGCTGCCAGCGTTTCGGTGGCGATGGTGGCTTTATGTTCCTGCCCCGGTTCGCGCAAGCGCGCCCAGGAATCGATAACGCCGGGAATCAGCCAACGACCTTGGCCATCACAACGCGGGGCATCGGCGGGAAAATCGGCGGGCGCTGCGCCCATCGCGGCGATTTTGCCATTGCGAATATAGACATCGACGATTTCATCGCGCCCGGTGCCATCCAGCACGCGGGCACCGTGAATCAGCCAAGCATCGCAATTGACGCCCGGCGCGCAGCCTTCGGGATGGCGCACGGGGTCGAGGTCGATGCCGAGGTTGGGCGGGTTTTGAATCATGATTCGGCACTCATGCACAACGCCATCACCGCCATGCGGACGCCAATGCCGTTGGAAACTTGTTCGAGGATGACGGACTGCGGGCCATCGGCGACGCGGGATTCGATTTCTACGCCTCGGTTGGCCGGCCCCGGATGCATGACGATGGCATCGGGTTTTGCCCAGTCGAGTTTTTCTTCGGTGAGGCCATACAGCCGGTAGAACTCTTGCTCGGTCGGCAGCAGGCCGCCTTCCATGCGCTCGCGTTGCAGACGCAGCATGATGATGACATCGACATCTTTTAAGCCGGCGCGCATGTCGTGAAATACGCGCACGCCGAGTGGCTCAATGTCGTTAGGAATCAAGGTGCGCGGGCCGATGACCCGCAGTTCACCCACATTCAGCGAATTGAAGGCGTGAATTTGCGAGCGGGCGACGCGCGAGTGTTTGATGTCGCCGACGATGGCGATGCGTAGCGGCGCAAAATCCCCTTTGAGTTTGCGCACGGTGTAGGCATCCAGCAGCGCCTGTGTTGGGTGGGCATGCCAGCCATCCCCCGCATTCAGCACGGAAACATGTGGGGCGACATGGCGGGCGATGAAGTGCGCTGCGCCGGATTGTTCATGCCGCACGACGAACATATCGGCCTGCATCGCCTCGATGTTGCGCAGGGTGTCGAGCAGGCTTTCGCCCTTGGTGGTCGCGGAGTTGGAAATGTTGAGGTTCAACACATCCGCCGACAGCCGCTTGGCCGCCAGTTCGAAGGTCGTGCGGGTGCGGGTGGAGGATTCGAAAAATAAATTGACGACCGTGCGCCCGCGCAGCAGCGGCACTTTTTTGATTTCGCGGTTCGACACCGACATGAAGCCTTCTGCCGTGTCCAAAATGCGGGTAATCCACTCGGCGCCCAGCCCTTCGATGGTGAGTAAGTGCTTGAGGTGTCCGTTCGCATCGAACTGAATGGCCCAAGGGTCGGCGGCTAACTTGGGGCGTTTGGGGCGCACGAATTCAACGGCCATCAGGCGGGATCCTCACGGGTGACGAGGCGGGCGGTTAGGGGGCTTGGCCCGGCGACATGAATTTGTTGGCGCGGGGATAGGTCCAGTCGTTGCCCCACGGTTTGTGCGGCGATTGGCAGCTCCCGTCCATCGCGCTCGAATAATACGACAAGCCAGATGCGGGCGGGGCGGCCATAGTCGAACAACTCATTCATGGCCGCGCGAATGGTGCGGCCGGTGTACAGCACATCGTCCACCAGGATGACATCGCGGCCATCAATATCCACCGGCAATTGCGAGGGCGTGACTTGCGGATGCAGGCCGAGGGTGTCGAAATCATCGCGGTAAAAAGTGATGTTCAGTTTGCCCAAAGGGTCGGGCAGACCCAGCCGCGCGTGCAGGGCTTCGGCCACCCAAACGCCGCCGCTGTGAATGCCCACCATCAAGGGTTGGCTGAGTTGCCCTTCGGCGAGGGCGGTGCGCAGTGCGTCATGACACTGATCCATCAATTTTTCGATGGGCAGCAGGTTGGGTGTGTTCATGGTGAAATCCGTGGCGGTTTGGCGTGGGTCAAGGCGGGGCGTTGGGAAGGCGCAGCTTGGCCGAAAAATGTGTCAAGAATAATGGCGGCAGCCCCCGCATCAATCAACCCCGGATCGCGCCGCAGGGCGGCTTTGCCCAGCCGATGGCTGAGGCGCTGCTCGGCCTGCGCGGAGCTGAGCCGCTCATCGATAAAATGCACCGGCAGATAAAACCGACCGTGTAGGCGCTGCGCAAAACGGGCAATAAAGTCGGCCACCGGATAAGTGCCCCCGTCATCCTTAAGCGGCCAACCGACCACGCAACCCACCGGCTGCCACGCCTCAATCAAGGCGCCGATGCCCGTCCAATCGGTTTGGTGGGCTTGGGGGGCGTGCAGGGTGGCGAGGGGGCGAGCCGAACCGATACGGGTATCGCCCAGCCCCACGCCGATGCGCCATGCGCCGTAGTCGAAACCCAGCCAGACTCCGGTGGCGGGCGCTTCAGGCGTGTCCGGCTTCACCGGCGATTAGGTGCATATCCACCCCCAAAGACTGCGCGGCGGCGCGCCAACGATCGGCGGTGGGTACATCAAAAATCAAGGCGGGGCTGCCATCGACGGTGAGCCAGGTGTTGTCGGCAATTTCTTGTTCAAGCTGGCCGTCCGTCCAGCCGGAATACCCCAGCGCGATGATCGCGCGGGCGGGGCCGACGCCTTCGGCCATGGCTTGCAGAATATCGCGCGAGGTGGTGAGACCGATGTCTTCCGTCACTTCCAAGGTCGATTCCCAGCCGCCGTGGGGGCTGTGCAGCACGAAGCCGCGCTCGATCGAGACGGGGCCACCCATGAAAATAGGCCGCTGACGAATGTGCGGGTTCGAGCAGGAGATTTTCATGTGATCGAGCACATCGCCCAGGCTTAAATCGGCCAGTTCGCGGTTGATGGTGATGCCCATCGCGCCCTGATCGCTGTGCTCGCAAATGTAGGTCACGCTGTGGCTGAAATTCGGGTCATCCACCGCCGGCATCGCCACGAGCAGGCGGTTTTTGAGCGAGAGGGCATCGTCAAAATGAATGTCGATGGCGGTGCGCGCGGGCGGCACTAGCGGGCTGGCGGATTCGGCGGAGTCGGTAGGAAATTTAATCATGAGTAAATGATAAACCGCAGCGCAAATTTTCGCGCAGAAAACAAAAATGAGCAGGATGGTGAAAAAAGACTTCCCTGTCTTTTTTCACCCCCTCGTTTCGGTACACGCCCGCAACGATGGGCGAAAATCAAGCACTTGCGGCGCTTGATTTTCGGGTAAGCCATCCGTGGCAAGTCATCCTTGGCTTGCATTAACAGGCTGTTGAAAAACGGGTTCAACGGCCTGCTCAGGATTCCCTACCGCGATGACCCACCCGGACGCCGCGCCGACGGTCGTCGCGGTCGGCTGGGTTGCTCGGAACGGCGGTTGTCGGAGGGCGAATCGGAGCGGCGATTGCCATACGGGCCATGGTCTTGCGCGGGGCGGGCATCGGCGCTGCTTCGACGGGGCGAG
>DYMR01000162.1 GCA_020721485.1 Halothiobacillus neapolitanus
CACCCCGCTGCGCTCGCCCGAGGCCGCCGTCGCAGCGGCATCCCCCGCGTTTGGCGCATCGCCAGGCATCTCCTCTGGCGCCTCGTTCGGCGCCTTGGCGGAGGCATCCATGGGCTCGGCGGACGATGCCGCGCGCGGGTTGCCCTCTGGCCGCGCCATCATCGCCTCGCCGGGTTCCGAATCTGGCACGCCGCGCCAGTGCCCGTGGTGATCGCCCCGCCATTGCGTGACCGCTTCCGGCACGCCGCAATCGCGCAGCAGTTGTTCTGCCGCCGCATCCAAGGCGACCGAAGCCGCCGCGCGCGGCACCCGCCACGGTCGATGCCCCAAGGCCGCGTGGGCAGCCAAGTGCAGGATGGCGGCCTGAACTTCCGCCGACACCGCCGAAGCCAGCCAATCCCGCCGCGCGACCACGCCAGCGGAGGACAACCCCACCGCCGCCCCGTGCTGCACCTCGATCAACCGCGCGGGCAAGGCGTGCAACAACGCGGGATACGCCGCCGCCAAATCGGTCACGGCTGCCCGCCAGCGCCCGTTCATGCGCCCACCGTCGCGCTCGGCGGGAGTTGATCGCCCCGAAGCGCCACCCAAGCGGAAAACGCGGGCTCATCGAACAACCGATCACCGGCGTATTCGTGCAGTTGCTCAATCACGCCAAAGCCGATGCGCGCATCCGCCAAGCGGGGCGCGAGCGTGAGTGCCTCGGCCAAGCTCAATCGCCCGGCGTGCACGGCAGAAACCATGAGCTGGCTGGCGCGGAGCTGTTCTGTCAGGGGCAAATCGGGCGGCAAAGCGGCGGGATCATCCAGCCAAGCCCGCGCGGTGGATTCCCCCGCCGCGAACTGCGCCAAGGCCGAGGCCGCCGCCCTGCCGACGCAACCGGCCACCATCGGCTCCGCATCTGCCGCCCAGCCCCCGCGACGGCGCAACACCTGGCTGGCAAATGCCCAACTGCGCGGGCTGGGAAACGCCATGATGTCCGCCTCTGCCGGAAACACGCTCAGCCACTGCGATTCAGCGCGCACAAACGCCTGAATGGTCGGGTCGATGCCGGCCACCGCCGCCCAATCCAACCATTGCGGCACATCCACCGTCAGGGCCACATGCAAAAACCGATTCGCCAAGGGCGCGGGCATCACAAAGGTAATGCCGTGGTCGCTCAAGCGATTGCCCGCCGCGACGATAATCCAGCCCGGCGGCAAGCGGTACGCACCCAAGCGCCGATCCAGAATGAGTTGATAGGCACTCGCCGCCACCGGCGGCGGCGCGGCATTGATTTCATCTAAAAACAGAATCCCCTGAGCGCCGTCGCGTTCGGCTTGCGGCAGTTCCTCCGGCGGAATCCAACGCACCCGCCCCTGCTCATGCACCGGAATTCCGCGCAAATCGGTGGGCTCCAATTGCGACAGGCGCAGATCAATCACCGGCAGCGACCGCGCGGCGGCGGCCTGCCCAACCACGGCGGATTTTCCAATCCCCGGCGCGCCCCAAATCATGATTGGCACCGCCAAATCGGGCGCAGCCAGCGATTCCGCAAGCAGCGCGTGCACTTCCTGCGGGCGAAAAATTGGCAGGGCAAAATCCGACATAGACATCAATTCCCGTCAAATCACTTCGGCGCTTCCCATCGCCTCAGTGTTTCCTTAATTCCGCAGGTTTTGGCAGAATCACCGCCTGTATTTTGAGCCCACGGTGCGCAAGGTTTTTTATGAACAACTTAGAATCGATCTTAACGGAAAACCGCGTATTTCCGCCGAACCCCGCATTTTCCGCCCAGGCACGGATTGGCAGCAAGGCCGCCTACGACGCGCTGGTGGCCGAGGCCGCCGCCGATTACGAAGGCTTTTGGGCGCAGCGCGCCCGTGAATTTGTCTCGTGGGACACCCCATTCACCACCGCGCTCGATGCCAGCCGCGCCCCGCATTACCGCTGGTTTGCCGACGGCAAGCTCAACGCCTCGGTGAACTGCCTGGATCGCCACCTGCCCGCCAAGGCAGACAAAACCGCGATTATTGCCGAAGCCGACGACGGCAGCGTGCGCACAATCAGCTATCAGCAGTTGCACGATGAGGTTGCGCGGCTGGCCAACGGCCTCAAATCCCTCGGCATCACCCAAGGCGACCGCGTCATCATTTACATGCCGATGATCCCCGAGGCCAGCATCGCCATGCTCGCCTGCGCCCGCATTGGCGCGATTCACTCCGTGGTGTTCGGCGGGTTTTCTGCCGAAGCGCTGCGCGACCGGATTGTCGATACCGGCGCCAAGCTCGTCATTACCGCCGATGGCGGGATGCGCGGCGGCCGCGCCGTGCCGCTCAAGGCGGCGGTGGATAAAGCCTTGGATGCCGGCTGCCCGGCGGTGGAAAAAGTCATCGTGTTCGCCCGATTGGGCAACGGCAGCCTGAACGCGCCGCGCGATGTCGATTGGCACACCCTGACCACCGCACAGCCCGCCGTCTGCGCGCCGGTGATGGTCGAGGCCGAACATCCGCTGTTCCTGCTGTACACCTCCGGTTCGACCGGCAAACCCAAGGGCGTGCAGCACGCCACCGGCGGCTTCCTCGTGAACGCCGCGCTCACCAACGCCTGGGTGTTCGATCTGAACGACGACGATGTGTACTGGTGTACCGCCGATGTCGGCTGGATCACCGGCCACAGTTATGTCACCTACGGCCCGCTGGCGCTGGGCGTGACGCAAGTCATGTTCGAAGGCATTCCGTCTTACCCCGATGGCGGGCGGTTCTGGCAAATGATCGAACGGCACAAAGTGACCGTGTTCTACACCGCCCCAACCGCTATCCGCGCGCTGATGAAACTGGGTGATGCCCTGCCCGCGCAATCCGATTTAACCAGCCTGCGCCTGCTCGGCACCGTGGGCGAGCCGATCAACCCCGAAGCCTGGATGTGGTACCACCGCGTGATCGGCGGCGAGCGCTGCCCGATTGCCGACACCTGGTGGCAAACCGAAACCGGCGCACACATGATCGCCCCGCTGCCCGGCGCGATTGCCACCAAACCCGGCTCCTGCACCCTGCCCCTGCCCGGCATCATCGCCGACATCGTCGATGACGACGGCAATCCGGTCGGCCACAACCAAGGCGGCAACCTCGTCATCAAAAAACCCTGGCCGTCGATGATTCGCACCATCTGGGGCGATGACGCACGATTCGCCCGCAGCTACTTCCCGGAAAAACTCAAAGGCTACTACCTGGCCGGCGATTCCGCCCGCCGCGATGACGACGGCTACTTCTGGATCATGGGGCGCATCGACGATGTGCTCAATGTTTCCGGCCACCGCCTCGGCACCATGGAAATCGAATCCGCCCTCGTCGCCCACCCGCAAGTGGCGGAAGCCGCCGTCGTCGGTCGCCCGCACGACATCAAAGGCGAAGCCGTCGTCGCCTTCGTCGTCTGCAAAGGCGACCGACCGCAAGGCGCCGAGGCCGAAGCGATGGTCAAAACCCTGCGCGACTGGGTGGCCGAACAAATCGGCCCCATCGCCAAACCGGACGACATCCGCTTTGGCGACAACCTGCCGAAAACCCGCTCCGGCAAAATCATGCGCCGCCTGCTGCGGGGCATCGCCTTGGGCGAACTGCCGCAGGGCGATGTCTCCACCCTCGAAAATCCAGCGATTCTCGAACAACTGCTGGGCAAGTAAACACACCACAGGGGCGACACACGCCCCTTTTTATCGCCCCACCGCAAGGAATTTCCGATGACTGATTCGACCGCGCCGCACACGACCACGCCCTCCGCCACAAACACACCCCGCCGCGTCAAAGTGTGGGATCTGCCCATCCGCCTCTTCCACTGGCTGCTCGTACTCGGCATTTTCGCCATGTGGCTCACCGCCGATGTGCTCGACCGCCTCGGCCTGCATATGGTCATCGGCCTGGCGCTGATCGGCCTGATCGTCTTCCGGCTGGTTTGGGGCTTCATCGGCAGCGACACCGCCCGCTTCCGCCAATTCGTCAAATGCCCGCGCAGCGTCCTGCGCTACCTGCGCGAACCCAAACGCGGCGTATGGCTCGGCCACAACCCGCTGGGCGCGCTGTCCGTACTCGCCCTGCTGGCATCGCTCATCGTGCAACTCATCACCGGCCTGTTCGCCAACGACCAAATCTACAACGAAGGCCCGCTCTCCGATTATGTGTCCGAACGCAGTCAAGACCTGTTCAGCGCCATCCACCAAATCAACTTTTATGTCCTGCTGGGCTTGATCGGCCTGCACCTACTGGCGATTGCCTACTACCAAATCAAGAAAAAAGAACCGCTCGTCGCCGCCATGATCAGCGGCCAACGCGAGCTCAAACCCGAAGACACCGTGCTCAACCCCAACCCGCGCTTCGCCGGCTGGATCGCCTTCCTCATCGCCGCCGCCTTAGGCATCGGCGCGTGGTACCTGATGAGCGCCCACGCCCCACTGGTCGCGCATTGGCTCGGCCTGAAGTAACCAC
>DYMR01000163.1 GCA_020721485.1 Halothiobacillus neapolitanus
AAAACAGTCCGTCTCAGGTTTCCATTTCAAGGAGTTAGGTAATGCGTATTTTGGTGACCGGTGCGGCGGGTTTTATTGGTTCGTCGGTGGCGCGGGTGTTGTTGGCGCGCGGGGATTCGGTCGTGGGGTTGGATAACCTCAATGACTATTACGATGTGCGTTTGAAGCACGCGCGCCTCGCGTCGTTGCAGGCACATCCGCAGTTTTCGTTTGTGCCGCTGGATGTGGCCGATCGCTTGGGCATGGCCGCGCTGTTCGCGGAGCAGCGGTTTGATCGGGTGGTGCATTTGGCCGCGCAGGCGGGGGTGCGCTATTCGCTGGAGAACCCGCATGCGTATGTGGACAGCAACCTCGTCGGTTTTGTGAATATTTTGGAAGGGTGCCGCCACGGTGGGGTCGGGCATTTAGTGTATGCCTCGTCGAGCTCGGTGTATGGCGCGAACGGCGCGTTGCCGTTTTCGGTGCATGACAATGTCGATCATCCGTTATCGTTGTATGCCGCGACCAAAAAGGCCAACGAATTGATGGCGCATACTTATTCTTCGTTGTTCAATTTGCCCACCACCGGGCTGCGATTTTTCACGGTGTACGGCCCTTGGGGGCGTCCCGATATGGCGCTGTTCAAGTTCACGCAGAACATTTTGGCGGGCAAGCCGATTGATGTGTTCAACTTCGGCCAGCACCGGCGCGATTTCACCTACATCGACGACATTGTGGAGGGAGTGATTCGCACGCTCGATCACACCGCCGAAGGCAATCCGGCCTGGGATAATCAAGCGCCCGATCCGGGTTCCTCCCGCGCGCCTTGGCGGGTGTACAACATTGGCAACAGTCAGCCGGTCGAGTTGCTGCGCTATATCGAGTGCATTGAACAGGCGCTCGGCAAAAAGGCGGAATTGAATTTACTGCCGCTGCAACCGGGGGATGTGCCGGATACTTTTGCCGAAGTCAGCGACTTGGTGCGCGATGTGGATTACCGCCCCGCAACGCCGGTCGAGGAAGGCGTGGCGCGGTTCGTGGCGTGGTATCGGCAGTATTACGGCGTGTGAGCCATCGCGGGCCATTCATTTCTCGCGCGCATGCCTCGCGGTTATTTCATTTCTCGCGGCTATTTTTTGAGCATTGCCATGATGCCCGCGAGGTGGTCGCGCGCCTGCGCTTCGCTCGCGGCTTTGGGCTGCGCGATGCCGACCCCTTGCCACGCCAATAAGGATTCGGGAATGTCATCCAAAAAGCGGCTGGGGGTGATTTCCCGCCATTCGCCATAGCGGCGGCGGCGTTTGCAGAGGGTGAAGGTCAGGCTCAGGCGCGCGCGGGTGATGCCGACGAAACACAGCCGCCGTTCTTCGGCCAGCCGCTCTTCGTCTTGGCAATCGCGGTGGGGTAGGGTGTCTTCTTCCATGCCGGCCAGATACACATGGTTGAATTCCAGCCCCTTGGCGGCGTGCAGGGTGAGTAGCGCGACGGCGTTGCTGTCTTGTTCGCGGGTTTGCTGATCGAGAATGCCGAGCAGGGTCATCCGCTGGGCAAGGGCGGGCAAATTCATCGTGCCATCTTCATGTTCTCGGCTGATTTTTTCCAGCCAGTCGAGCCATTCTTCGATGTGTTGCCAGCGCCGATCGGCGGCTTTGGTGCTGGCTTCCTGCGTGCGCAAGTAGCCCGCGTAATCAATGTCGGCAAACAGGCGCCGCAGGGTGGCCAAGGCCTCGCCGGGGTTGCTGCGAATGCCGTGCAGCCAGTCGGTAAATCGGTGCAGTCGCTCATGCGCGCGCGCATCCAGGCGGCTGGCAATGCCAATCGAGGTGGCGGCGGCGAACAGGCTGCTGCGCCATTCTTGTGCGTGTTGGCCGAGTTTTTCGAGGGTGGCGGTGCCGATTTCTCGCCGTGGCGTGTTGATGACGCGCAAAAACGCTGCGTCGTCGTGCGGGTTGACGAGCAATTTCAAATACGCCATCGCGTCTTTGATTTCCGCCCGATCAAAAAAAGATTGCCCGCCGGTGAGGGTGTAGGGGATGTTGAGTTTGCGCAGTGCTTGTTCGATGAGCCGGGCTTGATGATTGCCGCGAAACAGGACGGCGAATTGGCGGTAGTCGGTTTGTTGGCGAAAGTGCTGCTGCAAAATCTCGGTGGCGATGCGTTCGGCTTCTTCTTCGGCATGGGCGCAAACGATTACCCGGTGGGCTTCTCCCGCGCCGATCGCGCTCCACAGCCGTTTGGCGTGGGTGGTGGTGTCTTTGGCGATCAGGTGGTTGGCGGCATCCAGCACGGAATTGACGGAACGGTAGTTTTGTTCCAGTTTGATGTGGCTCAGGCTGGGGAAATCTTCCGCCAAGCGATGCAGGTTTTCCGGTCGCGCGCCGCGCCAGGCATAAATGGATTGGTGGTCATCGCCCACGGCGGTGAACGCGCCGAGTTTGCCCACCAGCAGCCGCACAAATTCATATTGCGTGGTGTTGGTGTCTTGATATTCATCGACCAACAGATAGCGCACCCGCGCTTGCCAGCGCTCGCGCACGGCATCGTCCTGGCGCAGCAGCGCCACCGGGCGGCCAATCAAATCATCGAAATCCAGCGCGTTGCAGGCCGCCAGTTGTTGTTGATATTGCGCATACAGTTGCGCCTGTGCGCGAATGTCCTCATCCGCATGGGTGAGGAAGCTGTCCGGCGCGAGCAATTCATTTTTCCAGAGCGAAATTTGCCACTGGAGTGCTTTGGGTTCGATCACATCCTTGTGGTCGCTTTGATGCAGCAGGTTTTTAATGAGCGAGAAGCTGTCATCCGCATCCATCACGGTAAAGCCGGGGCGCAGGCCGAGCGCCGCGAATTCCTGCCGAATAAAATTCAGACCCAGGGTGTGGAAGGTCGAGACATTCAGCCCGCGCCGTCGTTCAGCGGGCAGGCGGGCGGCGATGCGGGTGTTCATTTCGCGCGCGGCCTTGTTGGTGAAGGTCACGGCGTAGATATTGCGCGCGGCGACACCCGCCCGTTCCACCAAATGCACGATTTTTTCGGTAATGACGCGGGTTTTGCCCGAGCCCGCGCCCGCCAGCACCAACAAAGGCCCTTGCACATGGCGCACGGCGGCTTGTTGCGGGGGATTTAATTCATCACTCATGCCGAACCCATACCGAACTCATGTCGAACTCATGTCGAACGGGTGCCGAGAGACACTTGAAGTTGCGCGCGCGGTGGTCATGAGGGGCGCGGCGCGGCGGTGGCGTTGCTGGAGGATTCCGCCTGCGTGCTGGCTTCGATCAACGCTGCCGCTACGATCAGGCCGCCGCCGAGCCAGACCAGCATCCCCGGATGCTCCCGCCCAATCCACAGCGCCGTGCCGCTCGCCACCACCAGTTCGAGCGTCATCAGCACCGACGATCGCCCAGCGGGCAGGCGCTCGACGGCGTATTGCGTCGCCACCATCGCGCCGAGGAGTAACGACACGCCATACAACGCGCTTTGCAGCAGGCCGTTGAGGGTGATCGCATGGGTGGGTTCGGGCAGAAACAGCCAAATCAGTAACCCAAATGCGGCGCCGCCAAATTGCATGACCG
The DNA here is from genome assembly GCA_020721485.1 of Halothiobacillus neapolitanus. Classification (GTDB taxonomy): domain Bacteria; phylum Pseudomonadota; class Gammaproteobacteria; order Halothiobacillales; family Halothiobacillaceae; genus Halothiobacillus; species Halothiobacillus neapolitanus_B. Next base: position 3,552 of record DYMR01000163.1, read on the forward strand.
AGAGTTTGACTACCATCGGTTCGTTTTGCAGATAACGGAACAGCACATTGGCCGCCGCCAGCGCCACCCCCGCCACCAGCGCGGCCAAATCGGCCGGTTTCAGCCCCAAGCGCAGGTCCGGCGCGAGCAGGATGAAGGCGCCGCCGAGCGCCAAGGCTAAGGTCAGCAGGCGTTTGAGGGTCAGTGGTTCACGCAGGAACACATGCCCCATCAGCACGCCCCAAGCGGGCAGCAGGAAAAACAGCAGGACGGAACGAATCACATCGCCATAAACCATGGCCACGGTGAAGCCGATGCCCGAAACCCCGCTGAGCAAGGCCAGCAGCAGGAGCCAATGACCGGCGATGGGGCGTTCGTCGGGCGTTTGTCGCCAGCGGCGCAGTTCGGGCAATACCCACGGCAGGCAGATCAAAAATTGCGCGCCATAGGCAATGATCGAGAGCAGCACCGGCCCCACGCCGAGGGATTCGATGTGCTTGAGCCAAATCCAAGTCAGCCCCCAGCAGGTCGAGCCGATCATCAGCACGAAGACGGGCGGCGGCAATAGGCGCGGGCGGTTCATCCGAGGCTCGTGCGGTGCCGTGGGCGCGTTAGCCGACGAACCGACGGGCGTTGTCGAACATCCGCAACCACGGGCTGTCGTCGCTGGGGGTGGCGCTGGCCGAAACCCCGCCCGACCACGCCGTCGGCGCCCATGAAAATTGGCTGCGTCGCCAGACCCGCTCAGGATGCGGCATCAGGATATTCACGCGGCCATCGGTCGAGCAGAACCCGGTTTGACCCCACAGCGAACCGTTCGGGTTTTCCGGATAGTGCTCGGTGGCGATGCCGTGGCCGTTGACGAAGCGCAGCGTGTTCATCGCGGTATCGGCGTCGGCGGCATTGCGGTATTGCACTTG
>DYMR01000164.1 GCA_020721485.1 Halothiobacillus neapolitanus
GTTCATAGAGAAATTTTCAAGGAATAGAGAAATTTTCAAGGGATAGAGAAATTTTCAAGGGGTCATGAATAGGGGAAATGCAGGGCGAAACCACAGCCGATCACTTTGTCTTTTTTGAGTATCGCCCGATTGTTCGACCGGCGGCAAGCCCAACGGCCACCGCCGGTGTATTTGCCATTTTTTGGGGCAGCGCTGAACCGCGTTTGCACAATCACAAGGCGGATCACCGCCCGAACCAAATTCATCTATCTGATTTTTAACATCTATTTCACATGGCACGAGGGTTGCTAAATATCTAGCGAGGTTTGAACCACGGGTCGTTGACCCGCCGGTTCTTCACAGAAAAACACACAAGACAAAGGCGTCTTTTCCGTTGGTTTCCCCAACCACGGCAAAGACGCCTTTTTGCATTGGGAGCACACATGAAACGCCCTCGGTTACTGGTTATCGGCAACGGCATGGCCGGCATGCGCACGGTGGAGGAGTTGCTCAAACTCGCCCCGGATTTGTACGACATCACGGTCTTCGGCGATGAGCCGTACCCGAACTACAACCGCATCATGCTCTCGCCGGTGTTGGCGAAGGAGCAGTCGATCCCCGACATCATTCTCAACGAGGAATCGTGGTACGCCGAACACGGCATCACCCTGTTCAAAGGGGTGCGGGTGGCGCGCATCGACCGTCCCAAACGGCAGATCGTGACCGATGCGGGCGACACCTTCGATTATGACCGCGTGCTGATCGCCACCGGCTCGCGGGCATTCATTCCGCCGTTGCCGGGGGCGGAACTGTCCGGCGTGGTCGGTTTCCGTGCCATTGCCGATGTGGATGCGATGCTGGCCGCCTGCCGCGACGATGGCCATGCGGTGGTGATCGGCGGTGGCCTGCTCGGGCTGGAAGCGGCGGCGGGATTGGTGACGCATGGCATGACGGTGACGGTGCTGCACCGCAACGGTCATGTGATGGATCGCCAGCTCGATGCGGCGGCGGGCAAATTGCTGGAGCAAACCCTGACCGATCGCGGCATTCACATTCGCCTCAATGCCCACACGGTGCGGCTCAATGGCGAGGCGTCGGTAGAATCGGTCACGCTGGCCGATGGCAGCGAGCTGCGCGCCAATCTGGTGGTGATGGCCGCCGGGATTCGCCCCAATATGGATGTGGCCAAGGCCAGCGGGATTTATTGCGAACACGGCATCGTGGTGGATGACACCCTGCAAACCTACGACCCGCGCGTGTATGCCGTGGGCGAATGCGTGCAGCACCGCAAAACCACCTACGGGCTGGTCGCGCCGCTGTTCGAGCAAGCCAAGGTCTGCGCGAATCATTTGGCGCAATTCGGCATTGCCAAATACGCCGGTTCGATGACTTCGACCAAACTCAAAGTCACCGGCGTGGATGTGTTTTCTGCCGGAGAAATCAACGCCAGCGACGCGCATGAAGAAATCGTGCTGGCCGATGCCGCACGCGGCATCTACAAAAAACTGCTGCTGCGCAACAACCTGATCGACGGCGCGGTGTTGGTCGGCGACACGCTCGACGGCGCGTGGTATTTCCAACTCATGCGCGACAAAACCGATGTCACCGCCCTGCGCGAACACCTGTTGTTCGGCCAGGCGCATGTGGGCGATTCAGGCCACGGTGGCGCGAATGCGCGGGTGGCCAGCCTGCCGGATTCGGCAGAAATTTGCGGCTGCAACGGCGTGTGCAAGGGCGATGTGGTCAAGGCGATCAAGGAACACAAGCTGTTCACGCTCGATGAAGTGCGCGCCCACACCAAAGCCTCGGCCTCCTGCGGTTCCTGCACCGGGCTGGTGGAAGATTTGCTCGCCTCCACGCTCGGCGGGGACTATTCCGCCGCGCCCTCGGTCAAGCCGATGTGCGGCTGCACCGATGCCACCCACGACGAAGTGCGCACGGGCATCGTGCGGCACACGCTGGGCGATATTCGCGCTGTGTTCGACCACTTCCGCTGGAAAACCGCCGATGGCTGCGCCAAATGCCGCCCGGCACTGAATTACTACCTGCTCTGCGCCTGGCCGGACACTTACAAAGACGATCCGCAATCGCGCTACATCAACGAACGGGTACACGCCAACATTCAAAAAGACGGCAGCTACTCGGTCATCCCCCGAATTTGGGGCGGCGTGACCAGCCCAGCGGAATTGCGCGCGATTGCCGATGTGGCGGAAAAACACGCCATTCCCACCGTCAAAATCACCGGCGGCCAACGCATCGACTTGCTCGGCGTGAAAAAAGACGCCCTGCCGGCGGTGTGGAAAGACTTATCCGAGGCCGGATTCGTGTCCGGTCACGGCTACGCCAAGGCGCTGCGCACGGTGAAAACCTGCGTCGGCAAAGAATGGTGCCGCTTCGGCACGCAAGATTCGACCGCGCTCGGCATCGAACTGGAACGGATCACCTGGGGTTCGTGGATGCCGCACAAATTCAAAATGGCGGTATCCGGCTGCCCGCGCAACTGCGCCGAGGCCACGGTGAAGGACTTGGGCGTGGTCTGCGTCGATTCCGGCTACGAACTGCATGTCGGCGGCAACGCGGGCATCAAAGTGCGCGCCACCGATTTCCTCTGCAAGGTCAACACCGAAGCGGAAGTCATCGAAACCACCTGCGCCTTCGTGCAGATGTACCGCGAAGAGGCGCACTACCTCGAACGCACCGCGCCATGGATCGAGCGCGTCGGCCTGCCCTATGTGCAACGCCGCCTGCTCGAAGACGAAACCGGCCGCAAGGCACTGGCCGAACGCTTCCTGTTCTCGCAACGCTTCGCGCAAATCGACCCTTGGGCGGAACGCGCGGCCGGGTTGGAAGCCCATGAATTCGCCCCCGTACTAGATTTGGCCTGAAGGAGACCGACCATGACCCTATCGACCATAGCCCCCTCGACCACCTGGTACCCCCTCGGCGCGCTCGACGCCATCCCGCCGCGCTCGGCCAAGGTCGTGCATTTGCACGGCACGCCGGTGGCGGTGTTTCGCAGCAGCGATGACACCCTGTTCGCGCTGGAAGACCGCTGCCCGCACAAACAAGGCCCGCTCTCGCAAGGCATCGTTCATGATTCCGGCGTCACCTGCCCGCTGCACGGCTGGGTGATTCGGCTCGACACCGGCAGCGCCGTCGCGCCCGATGTCGGCTGCACCCCGCGCTACCCCGTGCGCCTGAATCACGGCGTGGTGGAACTGGGCTACCCGCCCCTGCCCGCGCTGGCCGAAGCCGACACCTTGCCTAAGCTCGACGATTTCCCCGCGCGGGGGACGGTCACGGCATGAACGCGCCCATCGCCACCACTTGCCCGTATTGCGGCGTCGGCTGCGGGGTGCAGGTCACGCCCGCGCCCGACGACGCCAATCACACCCGCGTGGTCGGCGATGACACCCATCCGGCGAATTTCGGTCGGCTGTGCAGCAAAGGCGCGGCACTGGGCGAAACCGTCGCCCTGCCGGATCGTTTGAGCGAACCGCTGCGCCGCGCGGCAGACGGGCAATTACACCCCGTGCCGTGGGACAACGCGCTCGATCAAATCGCCACGGCGCTGCGCGATGCGGTGGCCACTGATGGGCCAGAATCCATCGGCCTGTATGTCTCCGGCCAAATCCTCACCGAGGATTACTACATCGCCAACAAGCTGATGAAGGGCTTTTTGGGCAGCGCGAACATCGACACCAATTCGCGGCTGTGCATGTCCTCCGCCGTCGCCGCGCACAACCGCGCGTTCGGCAGCGACACCGTGCCGGTGTCGTATGAGGACATGGAACAGGCCGATCTGGTGGTGTTGGTCGGCTCGAATCTGGCCTACGCGCACCCGGTGTTGTTTCAACGCTTAAGCGCCGCCAAGGCCGCCCGCCCGTCGATGCGCGTGATCGTGATCGACCCGCGCGCCACCGCCACCGGCTCGATTGCCGATCAGCACCTGCCCCTCGCGCCGGGCAGCGATGCCCTGCTGTTCAACGCGCTGCTGGTCGCCCTCGATCAAGCCGGCGTTTTCGACGAAGCCTTTATCGCGCAATCGGTCGATGGTTTTGAAGAAACCCGCGCCAGCGCCTGGGCAGAAGCGGCGGATTTCACCCGCGTGGCCGAGCGCACCGGGCTTTCACCCCAACAACTGAATGAATTTTTCAGCGCCTTTATCCGCAGCCAACGCACCGTCTCGCTCTGGTCGCAAGGGCTGAACCAATCGGCCAGCGGCACGGATAAAGGCAACGCACTCATCAACTGTCATCTCGCCACCGGGCGCATCGGCAAGCCCGGCATGGGGCCGTTTTCGATCACCGGCCAACCGAATGCGATGGGCGGGCGCGAAGTTGGCGGTCTGGCGAATATGCTCGCCGCGCATCAGGGATTCACACCGGAAGCCATCGACCGCATGCGCCGCTTTTGGGGCAGTGACTCGGTCGCCAGCGC
>DYMR01000165.1 GCA_020721485.1 Halothiobacillus neapolitanus
GGCAAGCAACCCAATCGTTTTAGGTGATTGGCGTTCATCACCCCCCCCCCAGCCCTCCCCCCTCAAGGGGGGAGGGTGTCTGCACGGCGCGCTGATGATGGATTCGGCATTTGGCGTCGTGGGCGGGGCAAGCAACCCAGTCGTTTCGGGCGATTGGCGTTCATCACCCCCACCCCAGTCCTCCCCCCTCAAGGGGGAGGGTGCCTGCGGGGCGCGCGGCGGATGGGTATGGATTAACAGGCAGTTAATCCCGACGCTTGGGGGTATCTTTAGTCTTTACCCCGCCGATGCGTCGGCTTCGGTGCCTTGGGCTTGCGGTTGCCTTCGCTGGTGCGTTGGCCGACGGCCTTGCTGGATCGAGGTTTCGACGGGGCGGCGGCGGCTTTGCGCGCACCCGGTTTGGCGGCGGCGGTTTTTCCGGCAGACGGCTTGCCCGCCGTGGGCTTGGTTTTCGGCGCGGCTGGCTTAGCTTCCGCCTTCTTACCTGTTGTGGTTTTGCCCGTCGTGGTTTTGCCCGCTGAGGTTTTGCCGAGCGCGGCCACTTTGTCGGACAGCGCGCCCTCGTCGCCGGTTTCGGCGCGCGCGCGGCGGGCGGCCGTCGCTTCGGATTTGAATTTCATCCGGCTGATGGCCTGCTCTTCTTTCTTCTCTTTGTAGCGCTGCAACGGGGTGCGGTTGTCGAATTTGCCTTCGTAGGGGTTGTCATCGGTGCGCAGTTCGAGCCGCACCGGGGTGCCCATGAGCGCAAATTCCCGCCGGAACCAGCCTTCCAGATAGCGCGCGTAACTGCCCGGCAAGCGTTCAAGCTGTTTGCCGTGGATGACGATGATCGGCGGGTTGCTGCCGCCCTGATGCGCGTAGCGCAGTTTGATGCGTCGGCCATGAATCAGCGGCGGCTGGTGCGCGAATATGGCGGCTTCGAGCGATTTGGTCAGCGCATTGGTGCTGATGTCGCGCATCGCGGCGGCGTAGGCATCGTCCACGCTTTCAAACACATGCCCCACGCCGGTGCCGTGCAGCGCGGAGATAAAATGCATCTGCGCGTAGTTGATGAAGGTGAGTTTCAGGTCGATTTGCCGCTTCACTTCGTCGCGGGCGTAATCGGTCATGTTGTCCCATTTGTTGATGGCGATGACCAGCGCGCGACCCCGATCATGCACAAAGCCGAGCAAATGCTGATCTTGCTCGGAAATGCCTTCATGCGCATCGCAGACCAGCACGACCACATGCGCCGCCTCGATGGCTTGCAAGGTTTTGACGATGCTGAATTTTTCGATCATTTCGTTGACGCGCGCGCGGCGGCGCACGCCGGCGGTGTCGATCAAGGTGTAGCGCTTGCCGTTTTGTTCAAACGGGATGTAAATGCTGTCGCGCGTGGTGCCTGGCTGGTCGAACGCCAACACGCGCTCTTCGCCCAGCAGCCGATTCGTGAGGGTGGATTTGCCGACATTGGGGCGGCCAATCAGCGCCACGCGGATGGAATCATCCTCCGGCATGTCCGTCGATTCGATCGGGCGATTCACCTGCGCCAGTTGGTCGATCAACGCCTGCCAGAGCGCGCTGATGCCGCGCCCGTGCGAGGCGGTGGTGAATACCGGTTCGCCCAGACCGAGCCGCGCGAATTCGGCCTGCACCAGCGATTCATCCACGCCGTCGATTTTGTTGACCACCAGTTGCAGCAGTTTGCCGGTGCGTCGCAGCCGTTCGGCAATTTCCTGATCGGCCACGGTCATGCCCGCGCGGGCATCGACCAAGAACACCACGGCGTCGGCCTCCGTCACCGCCGCCCAGGCCTGCTCCTGCATCAAGGCCTCGATGCCGCCGCGCTCGCCGGTCAAACCGCCGGTATCAATCACGATGAACACCTGCCCCTCGTACTCGGCGCTGCCATACTGCCGATCGCGGGTCAGCCCCGCATAATCGGCCACCAGTGCCGCGCGCGACCGGGTGAGTTGGTTGAACATCGTCGATTTGCCGACATTGGGCCGGCCGACTAAAGCAATAACGGGTTTCACAAATAACCCCTTCATATAAAAGAATGGGCGCGATTATCGCAGACTTGGGGCAGACTTGAGGCAGAAAGCCGCCGCCGTATGCGCCACCGAGCCGCCGCAAAGCCAGCGTACAATGCCGCCATGAACGAATCCGCCAACCCAATTCGCACACCCGCCCCCGCCGCATGGGCGCTGCCCAGCAAAAAACTCTCCCGCATCGTCGCGCGCACCTTGGTGGAATTTTCCATGCTGCACGCGGGCGACCGGGTGCTGATCGGGCTCTCGGGCGGTAAAGATTCGCTCTCGCTACTGCATTGTTTACGCCATGTGCAGCGGCGCGCGCCGTTTCCGTTTGAACTCGGCGCCATCACCATCGACCCCTTGGTCGGCGGCTTCGACCCCAGCCCGCTGGTGCCGTATCTCGCGCAGTTGGGCATCCCGTATTTTTTGGTGCGCGAAGACATCGTCGGGCTGGCCAACGAACACATGCGCGGCGATTCGTACTGCGCGTTTTGTTCCCGCATGAAGCGCGGGCTGATCTACAAAACCATGCGCGAACAGGGCTACAGCGTGCTGGCACTGGGACAGCACTTGGATGATCTGGCGGAAAGTTTTTTGATGAGCGCCTTCCACGGCGGCAAGCTCAACACCATGAAAGCGCATTACCGCAACGATGCCGGCGATTTACGCATTATTCGCCCCTTCGTGCGGGTGCGCGAACGGATGCTGGTGGATTTTGCCGCGCAGCACGCCCTGCCGGTGATTACCGACAACTGCCCGGCCTGCTTCGCCAAGCCGACCCAGCGGGCGCACTTTAAGGCGATGCTCGCCGCCGAGGAACAGCGCAATCCGCAACTGTTTCGCTCGCTCGCCAGCACCTTAACGCCGTTGATGCGCGAGGGGCTGGAAGCCGCCGTCGGCGGGCTGCCCACCGCCACCCTGCTCACCCCCACACTTCCCCTCGACCCTGATCGTTCCGTAGCGCCCACGCCATGACCGCTGCCGCCCCGCCCCCGCGCACGCACGCCCAACGCACCGACCGCCCGTGGCGCAGCCGCCTGCGCGCGCTGCTCTTGCGCGCGGCGCTGCGGGGGTTTTCATGGTTGAGCTTACCCGCCGCCCACCGCGTAGGCAGCCTGCTTGGCCGACTGACCGCCGCGCAAGGCGGCTCGCTCTGGCGGATCAGCCTCGACAACATTCACCGTTGCCTGCCCGAATTATCCGCCGACGCGCAAGCCCAACTGGCGCGAGACAGCCTGATCGAAGCGGGCAAAACCTTGGTGGAAATGGGTGCCGTGTGGCGCGCGCCTTGGGCCGACATCGCCCACTGGGTTGTCACGGTCGAAGGGCTAGACGCGATTCACGCCGCGCGGGCGGCTGGGCGCGGTGCGATTTTGCTCGTGCCGCACAGCGGCTCATGGGAATTTGGCGGCCTGTACACCGCGCAGCAACTGCCCACCACCGCGCTGTATCGCCCGCCGCGCGAACCGGCGTTTGAAACGCTGATAACCCAAGCACGCAGCCGCACCGGCACCGCCCTGGTGCCCGCCAATCGGCAAGGCGTGAAGGCGCTGCTGCTGGCGCTGCGGCGCAATGAACTCGCGGTCATTCTGCCGGATCAAGAACCGGCGGTCGGCGAAGGCGCGTTTGCCCCGTTTTTCGGCCACCCCGCCTACACCCTCACCCTGGTGCACAGCTTGATGCAGCGCACCGGCGCACCGGCATTTTTTGGGTTTGCCGAACGGCTGCCTAACGGTCGAGGGTTCCACCTGCGCTATCTACCCGCCCCCGAAGGACTCGATGCCGCCGACCCCGCCACCGCACTGGCGGCCTTGAATGCGGGGGTCGAGCAGATTGTCCGCCGCTGTCCCGCGCAATATCAGTGGAGTTATCGCCGTTTTCGCCGCCAGCCGGAGGACGCCACAACGGCTAGTACGGATTAGGCCGATTCGGTGCCGCCGTCTTAAACAGCTTCAACGACCACATGTACTGCGGCGGGTCTTCGCGGATCAAGGCTTCCAGCGCCTGATTGATCGCCCGCGCCGCCGCAGGGTCATCATCGGCAGGCACCGCCACCGGCGGATGCATGACCAACCGATACGCGCCGGTGCGCACATCCAACAAGCCGAGTGCCGGAAAAATGGCTTTGCGGCTGAGCGCGGCGATTTTTCCGGCCAGAGGAATCGTGGCTTTTTCCACGCCGAAAAAGGGCGCGAACACTGAATGCTCGCCGCCCAAATCTTCATCGGCAATATAGAAAAATCCCTGCCCGGCTTTAAGGTGTTTGAGGTGCGGTTTCAGCCCGGCGCGCCGAGGGTACACGCGCGCGCCGTGCCGCTCTCGTCCGCGCTCGAACAACCAGT
>DYMR01000166.1:0-2945 GCA_020721485.1 Halothiobacillus neapolitanus
CACCGATCGCCCCGCCCAGCACCCCGCCAGACCACGCCACGCCACGCCGCGCCCAACCCCACCGAGGCCCGCCGATGATCGCCGGCTTCAGCCTCGTCGCCCCACTGTGGCTGCTGTTCTGGCTGCCGCTGCCGTGGCTGCTCGCCCCGCTGCGCCGCCGTTTGGCGGCCACCCCTGCGGAACGGCTGCTGCGCCATCCGATGATCGAGCAAGCGCCCGATGCCCCGCCGCCCGCCCGCTCAATCGCGTGGCTGGCGCGGCTCATCGTGCTGGCGCTCGCGCTGTTGATCCTGGCCGCCGCTCAGCCGCAACGGGCGGGGCAATTCATCACCCCGCCGCCGCCTGCGCGCTCGATCATCCTGCTGGTCGATGCCAGCCCGTCGATGGAAGCGCAGGATTTTCCGGCCGGCAACGGCCAATTCATTTCGCGCATCGACGCCATGAAACAAGGCTTGCTGCGCTTTGTGGCGGCGCGCCCGCAGGATCGGTTTTCCGTCATCGTCGTCACCCGTTCAGCGGGCACCTTGGTGCCGATGACGGCCGATCATGCCGTGCTCGATTACTGGATCAAGCAACTGCGCGCGGGCATTCATGGCTCCGATACCGCCCTCGGCGATGGCCTCGCGCTGGCGATTCGGCAAATCAGCGAACAAAGCCGCGCCGACGCCCCCAACCCGCTGCTGGTAATCTGGACGGATGGCTTCAGCACCGGCGGCCTGATGACGCCCGCCGAAGCCCTGTCGCTCGCCCGCGCGCACCACATCGAGCTGTACACCGTCAACCTCGCCCCAGTCGGCAGCACGCCGGATGACGGTCAACCGAGCTTGGCCGAATTGGCCACCCTGTCTGGCGGAAAGCCGATTCTGGCGGGCGATTTGGCGGCCATGAATCAGGTCACGAACACCGTCGCCGCCAGCCATGCGCCCGTCAAATCACTGCCCACCGAACGGCGCAACATTCCCTTGGCGCCCGGCCTGCTGGCGCTCGCCTTGGGGTTGTTTTGGCTCGCGGCGCTGTTCTGGCTGCGACTCGGGGAGGGCGGGTGATGCTGGCCTCACTCCCCTCCTCACTTCTGGGCTGGCAAGATGTGGCGGCGTGGCTGGCCGAACGCCCGCTACCCTGGCCGCATTTGGCGGAACCGGGCTGGTTGCTCGCCCTGCTCGCGCCGCTGGGGCTGTGGGCGGTATCCCGCTGGCAGCAACGGCGGATCGCCCACTATGCCGACCCGGCCTTGCGCCCCTGGGCGGAGCTGCCTCTGCACGGAACATCGGCCCGCCGCCGGGGGTGGATCGCGCTGGCCTTGAGCCTCTTTTGGCTTGCCGCCGTGCTGGCGCTGGCCGATCCGCGCGTGCCGAAATCTGCCGCCAGCGCCAGCCAATTGCGCCCGCCCGTCCTGTTTTTGCTCGACACCACCGCCGCCATGCAGGTGGCCGATGTCGCCCCCGACCGACTGGCGCGCACGCAAACGCTGGTGGCGCAGCTCGTCCAAGCCCTGCCCGACCGGCGACTCGGCCTGATGGTGGCGCGCGACCAAGCCGGGCTGATTCTGCCCCCCGCGACCGACCGCGCCTTGCTCGACGGCTATTTGGCCGACTGGCCGAATCTGCCCCGCCCGCTCGTGCCGCAAAATGCCGCCGCCGCGCTCGACTGGGTTGCCCAACTGCCCGCGATGCGCGGCGGGGCGATCGTCTGGCTCACCGCCGCCGATGCCGCCGACTTTACCGGCGACCGAGGCACCGCCCTGCTCGCCGCCGCCGAAGCGCTGCATCACGCCCACATCCGCCTGATTGCGCTGACGGTCGCCGGCTCCGGCGGGGAACTGCGCGACCACGGCTTGCCGATCAAATCCCCCGACGACCGACCGCTGACCAGCACCCCCGCACCGGCGCGGGTCGCGGAATTGGCCGACTTGACCGGCGGCGCGGCGCGCGTGACCGATCGCGTGCCGGACGATGTGCGCTTCATCACCCGAGCCATCGCGCAACTGCCTGATTTAACACCCCACACCCCGCCGGCGAACGACACCCGCCCGCTGTTCGCCCTGCCGCTCAGCCTCGCCCTGCTCGCCCTGCTGATCGCCCTCGGTCTGATGCTGCGCCCGAAGCCCCACCCGGCAGCCGGGCGAACACTCAGCCTCGCCCTTTCGACCCTGATGCTCACCGCCGCCCTAGCCACCTTGGGGCTCGGCGTCACGCCGACGCCCGCGCAGGCCGATAGCCTGTGGCGCAACGACAGCGAAAACGCCGCCCGCATCGCCGCCGGTCAAACCGCCTTGGCGCACGGCGACTTCGCCCGCGCGCAAGTCAATTTCGCCGCAGCCCAAGGCTTCGCCGCCCGGCTGGGCACCGGCCTCGCCGCGTTTCGCCGTGCCGATTACCCCTACGCCATCGGCCAACTTCAGCAGGCGTTATGGCTGGCGCACAGCGCAGCGGAACGCGCCGAAGCGCGCTACAACCTCGGGCTGGCCCTCACGCTGGCCGGGCGCCTGCCGGCCGCGCGGGATGCATTTGCCGCCGTCGCCGACACGCAGAATTTGCCCGAAAACCTCCACACCGCCGCCCGCGACAACCTCGGCATTGTGGAAAAACTGCTGCGAAATTCCGTCAAAAACAGCGCCAACAGCCCCAAATTCCAAGGCATGCAAACCGCGACCTACGGCTATTTCCAAGACCCCGCCCAGAGCCAATTCGACAAAACCATTCAGAAAAGCGAAGCCGCCGTCACCGGCAGCACGGGCAGCACGGGCAGCACACCGCCGACCGCCCCCTCGCCGCCTACCCCGTTTGTGCTGAACCCCGCCACCGAAGCCAGCGCCCGCGCGAAACTCAACCTAATGAACGACCGCCCCGCGCCCCTGCTCGACAGCCTATTGCGCCAGCAGCCCTACCACCCGCCCGTGGTGCCCAATTCAAACGCAGGCACGCCATGATGTGCGCCTCGACCCT
>DYMR01000166.1:3045-4331 GCA_020721485.1 Halothiobacillus neapolitanus
TGCCGCCCCTCGACAGCCCCGCACCGAACGACACTGGCGCCGGTCAACTGCCCGACGGCGTGACCGTCAGCACCACCGTGCATCTGCCGCCGGAAGGCGCGCTCGAACGGGCGCCAATCCTCGTCACCATGACCTGGCTCGACCGCGACAAAAGCGTCACCCACTTCCGGCTCCATCGCCCGAACGGCGAACACTTCGACAGCCGCCGCATCCGGCTGGGGCAAGAAATCCGCGTGCTGGATGGCCGCCAAGTCATCGCCCACACCTACCAATGGGCGCTCACCCCGCTCGCCGCCGGCGCCATCACGCTCGACTTCGCCCGCATGTCGTTTCAAACCGTGGGCGCGCCGGATACCCGCTACGAATATCAGCCGGTGTCGCGCATCCTGACCGTGCGCCCGCTGCCCGGATATTGGCCCGACACTGTGCCGGTGAGCCCGCCGCCGCGCCTGATCGCCCGCCCCCTGCCGCCGCTTCAGGCCGGGCAGCCCGCCGATTGGCAACTGCGCATCACCGGCGAGGGGCTGACGGAATACGGACTGAAACACCTGCTGGATGAACAACTGATCGGCACCGCCGCGCTCGGTGTCGGCCCCGCCGAAGTGCGACTCTCGCCCACCGACCCCGTGCCTGCCGACGATGCGCTCGCGCAAACCTTTGATGTGAACATTCCGCTACTGCCCGACCCGCAGGGCGACGGCCACACCCAAGCCAGCCTGCCCCGGTTGCGCCTGCCCTACCTCGACCGCCACGCCGCCCAACCCGGCGAGCATCTTCAATTTGTTGAATTGGCAAGCGGCACCCTGCGCTGGCCGCCGACTGCGCGCGCGCGCCTGACCGACGCCCTTCAGTATTGGTGGTGGCGCGGCCTGCTCCTGCTTGCCCTGCTAATGACCCTTGGTGTCGGGGTGTTTGACCTGGCCCAACGCGCCGCCGCCCGCCGACGGCATCGCCAAGCGCAGCAGCGCCTGGCCGCCTGCGCCACCCCGGAAGCGCTCTGGCGGCAACTCCGCCAACTCACCGGCTGCCCACACAGCGCGGCACTGCTCGCCCGCGCGCCCAACCCCTGGTTTAGCGCGGCCGTTCACGCACTGGATCGCGCGTGCTACGCCCAGAAGGTCTCCGCATCGTCCGCTGCCGCGATTGAACCGATTCGAGACGAACTGGTGCGCTGGCTGCCAACCGTGTTTTTTCGCAAAAACCCTGCCGCTGAACAGTAAAAACCCCGATCAAGCGGTGCTGGATCGGGGTTATCGCTGAAGCCAAAAAGCGCTTAACTTTTCTGG
>DYMR01000167.1 GCA_020721485.1 Halothiobacillus neapolitanus
GCCAAAAGCATTCCCCGGCTGGCCGTGATTGACGAGGCCGTGTGCATCGGCTGCACCAAGTGCATTCAAGCCTGCCCGGTCGATGCGATTTTGGGCGCGGCCAAACAAATGCACACGGTCATCGCCAGCGAATGCACCGGCTGTGAATTGTGCGTGGCGCCGTGCCCGGTCGATTGCATTGCGATGGTGCCGGTGGTGGCGGGCATTGACGATTTCCGCTTTCCGCACCCCGCAACGCGCGAGGTGGCGCATGTCTGAGCCCTGCGCGATTGGGCAAGCCGCGTTCCGTTTTCATGGCGGCATTCACCCGCCGGAATGCAAGGACGCCACCCGCGACCGACCGATTCGAGACCTCCCCCTGCAAGCCAAATATGTGCTGCCCTTGCAGATGCACATTGGCGAAGCGGCACGGCCGGTGGTGCAGGTGGGCGATACGGTTCGGCGGGGGCAATTGCTTGCGCAGGCCGCCGATTTTGTGTCGGCTTCGGTGCATGCGCCAACTTCGGGGTTGATCGCGGCGATGGACGAGCACCCCTTGCCGCATCCCGGTGGATTGTCGGCACGCGCCATTACCTTGGTGGCAGATGGCGCGGATACGCCGGTCGAACCCTTGGAACCTTGGCCGGATTATAGCCAGCGTTCACCGCTGGAATTGCGTCATCGACTGCGCGAAGCGGGCATCGTCGGCTTGGGCGGCGCGGTCTTCCCCACGGCGGCCAAGCTCGCCACCGACGGCAAAACCGCTGTACACACCTTGGTGCTCAACGGTGCCGAATGTGAGCCGTTCATCACCTGCGATGATCGGCTGATGCGTGAATTGCCGGAAGAAATTCTGGACGGCGCGCGGATCATCCTGCATTTGATGGGCGCCAGCCGTTGCCTGATTGGCATCGAAGACAATAAGCCCGAGGCGCAGCACAGCTTGAATCAAGCGGCCTGCGGCGATGATCGGTTCACGGTGGTGTCTGTACCCACCCGCTATCCGGCTGGGGGCGAGAAGCAATTACTTAAAGTATTAACCGGCGTTGAAGTGCCGCGCGGGAAGCGAGCCACCCACTTCGGCCTGCTGTGTCTGAATGTGGCCACGGTCGCGGCGGTGTACCGCGCGGTGGTGCAGGGCGAGCCGATGATTGACCGCATCGTCACCGTCACCGGCGGCGGGATTGTGCAGCCGGAAAATTTCCGCGTGCGCATTGGCACCCTGATGGGCGCCGTGGTGGCGGCAGCGGGCGGGTACACGGTGGGCACCGATCGCCTGCTGATGGGCGGGCCGATGATGGGTTTTGCCCTGCTCGATGATGCGGTGCCGGTCGTGAAAGCCAGCAACTGCTTGCTGGCGCTGCGGCCGCAGGATCGACCGGCAGAACCGCCGCCCGCGCCCTGTATCCGGTGCAGTTTGTGTGCCGATGCCTGCCCGGCGGATTTACTGCCCCAACAACTGTATTGGCACGCCCGCGCCAAAGCGTTCGAGCGCGCGGTCGATCATCACCTGTTCGATTGCATCGAATGCGGCGTGTGTACGGCGGTTTGCCCGTCGCATATTCCGCTGGTCGATTATTTCCGCTTTGCCAAAACCGAAGTTTGGGCGGCAGAACGGGAAAAATCCAAAGCCCATCAAGCCAAACAACGATTTGAGTTTCGCAACGAACGCTTGGCGCGCATCAAGGCCGAGCGCGAAGCGGCCTTGGCTAAAAAACGCAGCGCGCTGGCGGATAAAACCCCGAATGCGGGCGTGGCGCAGTTTGAGCCGAATCCCGTGCCGCAAGCCAGTGCCGATGCGGCGGTCGAAGCGGCGCGCGCCCGCGCCAAGGCGCGGCGTGCCCTGCTGGAAGCCGAACGAGAACAACACCCTACCGCCCCTGAACAGGAACCGCCCGCATGAAATTCACCCCAGTGGCGGTGCCCACGCCAGAAACCCCGAACAGCGTCACCCGGATGATGGGGTGGGTGCTGTTGGCGCTGTTGCCCGGCACAGCAGTCGCCATCGTGCTGCTCGGTTGGGGCGTGCTCATCAATGTGCTGTTGGCGGTGGTGGCCGGATTATGCGCCGAAGCGCTGATGCTGCGGATTCGCCGCCGTCCGCTGCGCCCGTTTTTGTCGGATGGTTCGGTCATCGTTCTGGCGTGGATTTTTGGCCTCTGCCTGCCGAATTTAGGTCCGTGGTGGCTGCCGGTGTTCGGCTCGGTGTTTGCGGTCGTCGTCGCCAAACAACTGTATGGCGGGCTGGGCTTTAACCCGTTCAACCCGGCGATGGTCGGCTATGTGGTGCTGCTGATTTCCTTCCCCGAGCCGATGACGCGCTGGGGGCCGGCCATCGACCAAGGCGGCGCGGCGCTGAATTTTTGGCAATCGCTGAACTGGTCGATTGGCGGCGTGTTGCCGAGTGGCGTGGGCTTCGACGGCCTGAGCATCGCGACCCCGCTGGATCGGGTGCGCGAGCAATTCACCGCCGGCAGCAACATTCACGACGCCACCCTGAGCCTATTCGCCGGACATTCGCTGAGCCAAGCGTGGAACCTCTGGCTATCGCTCGCGTTCTTGGGCGGCGGCTTGCTTTTGCTCTGGCGCGGCGTGATTCGTTGGCACATCCCGCTGGCGATGCTGGTGGGTGTTGCGCTTATGGCCGGATTTTTGTGGTGGCTCGATCCCAATCGGTTTGCCAGCCCCCTGTTCCACCTCGTCACGG
Organism: Halothiobacillus neapolitanus; assembly: GCA_020721485.1. Lineage (GTDB taxonomy): Bacteria > Pseudomonadota > Gammaproteobacteria > Halothiobacillales > Halothiobacillaceae > Halothiobacillus > Halothiobacillus neapolitanus_B. The sequence continues at coordinate 2,687 of DYMR01000167.1, forward strand.
GTGCCACGGTGTTCGGCGCGTTTTTTGTCGCCACCGACCCGGTCACCTCCTCCACCACCCCGAGAGGGCGGCTGGTGTTTGGTTTTGGCGTGGGCGTTTTGACCGTGCTGATTCGTAACTTCGGCAGTTACCCGGATGGCGTCGCATTCGCCGTACTGCTGATGAACCTGTGCGTGCCGCTGATCGACTACTACACCCAGCCCGCCGTGTTCGGCCACAAAACGAGGGCGCGGCGATGAAGTGGCCGGTCAGATGGCCTATGAACGGGCCCAAGTTGGATAAACCCCGCATTTTGATTACGGCGGGGCTGCTGGCGGTGTTTTCTGTGGTCGGCGTCGGTTTGGTCGCCGTCACTCATGAGGCCACGCAGGAGAAGATCGCCGCGAATGCCATTGCCGTATTGCGCGGGCAAATTACCGCCGTGCTGCCGCCGGATAGTTTCAGCCAAAACCCCGCCAGCACCGCGTTTTTGCTGGTAGATTCGGCCGCCTTGAGCTTGCCCGAATTGAAAAATCCGCCCGCCTCAGCGCAACAGCGGCTGGCGGCGGCCACGGCGGCAGGGATCGTCGGCTTTCGCGCGATCAAAAACGGCACCGTCACGGCGGTGGTGTTGCCCGTCATCACCCACTACGGCTACAGCGGCGACATCAAATTGATTGTCGGCGTGGCGCGGGATGGCGCAATCACCGGCGTGCGCGTGACGCGACAAAATGAAACACCGGGCTTGGGCGATAAAATCGAGCCGGAAAAATCCCCGTGGATTTTCGGCTTTAATGGCAAAGGCTTAGGCAATCCAGCGGAAAAAGGCTGGGCAGTCAAAAAAGATGGCGGCGTGTTCGATCAATTTTCCGGCGCCACCATCACCCCGCGTGCCGTGGTCGGCGCCATTCACGCCGCGCTGACCTATGTTCAAGCACACCATGCCGAATTGTTTAGCCTACCGGCCACCGCCGAGGGGGAAAAATGAGCGCCGTATCCTATCGAGAACTGACTCTCCAAGGGCTGTGGAAAAATAACCCCGGCTTGGTGCAAATCCTGGGCATGTGCCCGATGATGGCGATTTCGAGTTCCACCGTGAACGCCCTCGGGTTGGCGATGGCCACCATGTTGACCATGACCGTCTCCAACGGGCTCAGCTCCGCGCTGCGGCATTGGGTGCGGCCAGAAGTGCGCTTGCCGGTATTCGTGATGATCGTGGCGTCGGTCGTGACCGTCATCGAACTCTGGATGAATGCCTACTTCAACACTCTCTACCATGTGCTCGGCATCTTCCTGCCGCTGATCGTCACCAACTGCATCGTGATCGCGCGGGTAGAAGGCTTTGCCGCCCGCAACCCCGTTCTGCCGTCACTGTACGACGGCTTCATCATGGGCGCGGGGTTTGGGTTGGTATTGGTGACACTGGGTTTTATCCGCGAATTGCTGGGTTCCGGCACCATCCTGGCCAACGCCACCCAACTGTTCGGCCCCATGGCCGCGCACTGGACGATCACCGTTCTGCCGGAACAAGCCCACTTCCTGCTGGCCATCCTGCCGCCCGGCGCCTTCATGGCACTGGCGGTACTCATCGCCATCAAACAAGGGTTGGAACAACGCCGCAGCCGCGCGCAAACGGTGGCCGC
>DYMR01000168.1 GCA_020721485.1 Halothiobacillus neapolitanus
AAGGAATTTCACGATGGATGCACACCACGAACAGGCCTACAAACAGGCCATTGCCGACTTATATTCCCAACGCAGCGCCACCTACGATCAGAGCCAGTGGCACGCGCAAATCGCCCAGGCGCTGGTCGAACACTCGGGGCTTAAACCCGGCGACCAAGTGCTGGATATTGCCACCGGCACCGGCATGGTGGCATTTGATGCTGCCGAGGCCATCGGGCCAACCGGCTCCGTGCTGGGCATTGATTTATCCGCCGGCATGATTGCGCAGGCGCGCGCCAAATGCGCCCAACGGGGCTTAACCAACCTGCGCTTCGAGCAGGCCGATGGCGAACATTTTCACGCCGAAAACGATTCGTTCGATGCCATCTTTTGTGGCTCGGCCTTTATCTGGATGACCGATTTGCAACGCAGCCTGTGCCACTGGCGCACACTGTTGAAACCCCAAGGCGTGCTCGGGCTGCATGCATTTTCAGCACAGTCGTTTGTCACCGGCGTAGTGGCGCAATCGGTGCTCAAAAAACAGGGTGTCGAGTACCGCATGAGCCAGCCAACCGGCACCGTGGAACAGTGCGAACAACTCATGAAAACGGCGGGCTTTAAGGACATTCAAATCATCGTCCAGCCCGATGGTCGATATTTAAGTGCAGAAGACGCCAAACGCAGCTGGGTCAGTGCCACGCACCCCGCGCCGGGGCAGTTTCCACATCCTTTGTTACAACTCACCGAGCAGCAAATGCACGACGCGCAGGCCGAATACCTTCAGGCAATCGACCAACGCACCACGGCAGACGGGGTATGGGACGACATGACCGTGTTTTTGGTCTACGGCAAAAAATAAGTTTAAAAACCTCTGATTCACGCCGACTCACCACCCCCGCTCCCGCAAGGAGAAGGGGCGTTTAGTCTCAAACTCATCAGGGCTTCAGCGCACCCGTATCGCCCAACAACACGCCATTGACCGTGGTGCCATACAGGCTGTTCGCGTTGTCGTGGTATTTCGCGCGGGTGGCCGCGACGCTGCCTTCCCAGCGCGGATCCTGCGGGCGCTCGTGCCCATCCATAAAGTACGCGACATCCCAGGCTTCTTGCGGGCTCAGGCTGTAACTCTGGCCGTAGGGCATGTTGGCGTAAATAAAGTTGGCGGCATTTTTGATGCTGCCCATGCCCGCGCCCCAGTTGAACGACTGATCGCCCCACAACGGCGGGAACACCACCTGCCCGTTCACCTGCTGCCCTTGTCCATTGGCGGCGTGGCAGATCGCGCAGCGGGCGGCGTACACTTTTTCGCCCCGCACAAAATCCGGCGCTTGCTCGGGTTTCGGTGCGGCGGGATAACCCCGACCGGCGACTTTTTCATCCACCGGCAATCCCTGGGCAAGCCAGTAGGCATACGCCGACAACGCAACCAGCGCATCGCTGCCCAACGGCGGCGGTTTGCCGTTCATGCTGTAGGTGAAGCAGCCCTGCAAGCGCTCCTCGAAGGTGTTCACCTTTTTGTTCTTGCTGCGATACGCCGGATAACTGACCCAAGCGCCCCACAGCGGCGCGGCACCCGCCATCGCGCCGCCATCGGTATGGCAATTCACGCAATTGAGCGAGTTGCCGACATACTGCGGCGCGTATTTTTTGGAGTCGTACATGATGTTGCGACCCAACTGCACCATCTTGCCGAATTCATCGGTCGGGATTTTGGCCTGATCGGGCGGCACGAAGGTGGCCCCCGTCAGCAGTGCCGCGTTCGGTGCGGATTTGACCGGCGCAACGGGCGTGGCCGGCGCCGAATCCGCCCATCCCAGCGGGGCGAAAGCGGTAGCCAACGCCAAAGCCGTAGCCAGCGCGCTCAGTCTGCCGTGTAGTGAAAAACGGTTCATTTCGCACCTCCGGTCGAGTGCATTTCAGCCCCCACTGCGGTAACCACCGCCGCTTTGGGCGTGAGTGATGCCAAGTACGCCGCGACGGCTTGCGTATCGGCCTCGGTCATCCGCAGCGCGACCGTGTGCATCAAATCATTCGGATCCCCCTTGCGGGTGCCCTGCTTCCACGCGGCAATCTGATCGGCAAGATACTTGGCCGATTGACCGGTGAGCGGCGGAAACACCGGCGCCACGCCCACACCGTCCGCCGCATGGCAACGAAAACACGCGGGCACCCCCGCCGCCATGTCGCCATACTGCGCCAGCCATTCACCGCGTTGCCGCAAGGCCGCATCCGGCGCGGCAGCCACCGCCGCACTCGGCACCGGCAAGCCGGCGTAATACTCGGCCACGGCGTGAATATCGGCCGCGCTCAAGGGTTTAGCCATGCCCGCCATGATCGCGTTCTGGCGCGTGCCATCGGCAAAATGCTGCAACTGCTCGGCCAAATACGCCGCCGGCAACCCAGCCAAACGCGGGTAATTCGCGGCAGGCAAACCCTGCCCTTCGGCGCCGTGACACGCCGCACAACTGGCGGCCTGCGGCGGCGGCGCGGCCCAACTGCCCACGCTCCAAAAGATCAGCCCAGCACCCAATACGGCACGATTCACGATCTGCATTCCCCGTCCTCCGGTGGCTCGTTGATGCGTTTCATTGTCTACACTCAGTTTCAAATTTCCACCGTTAAATTCCATGACATGCCCAATCCGCCACTCAACGGCGCTGATTCAAGCGCCCCGCGCCAACGCCACGCCAACGACAAGGCCCATCTTCCCAGCAAGCTTTGTCTGACTTGTGGCCGTCCCTTCGTTTGGCGCAAAAAATGGGCTCGGGATTGGGATTGCGTGCGGTACTGCTCCGATGCCTGCCGCCGGAAAAAGCCCTCATTCACTCAAGCCAATCACGCATGAAGCACTTGGTCATTATTTTGGGCGATCAACTCGATCCCCACTCCGCCGCTCTGGATGGGTTCAACCCGCAGACCGATGCGGTGTGGATGGCGGAGGTCGCGGAAGAAAGCACGCAGGTGTGGTCGCACAAAGCACGAATTGCGCTGTTTTTATCCGCGATGCGTCATTTCGCCGCGACACAAACCCAGCAAGGCCGCCGCGTGATTTATCACGCATTGGAAGCCCACGATTTTGGCGATCTGGGGGCGGCGCTGGCCGCCACTTGTTCCGCCGAACCGCCCGAGCGGCTCATCATGGTGCCGCCGGGCGATGAGCGGGTACGGCAACGCATCGTGACTGCCGCCGCTGGGCTGAACATTGCCATCGAATGGCGGGAGGATCGTCACTTCATCATGCCGCGCGCTGCCTTTGAACAGTGGGCCAATGGGCGGCAACAGTGGCGGATGGAATATTGGTATCGCAGCGTCCGGCGGGCGACCGGTCTGCTGATGCAGGGGGAGGAACCGACCGGCGGTCAGTGGAATTTCGATGCGGAAAATCGGGAAGCCTTCGGCGCGCAAGGGCCGGGTTGGTTGCCGGCACCGCGCAAATTTATGCCCGATGCCCTCACGCAAACCGTGTTGAATTTGGTCGAACACCGGTTTGCGCAGCACCCCGGCTCGTTGGCATTCTTCGATTGGCCTGTCACCCCCGATCAGGCGCAGCAGGCTCTGGACGATTTCATTCAGCACCGCTTGCCCGCATTCGGCGCATTTCAAGATGCGATGTGGCAAGACGAGCCCTGGCTATACCACAGCCGACTTTCTGCGGCATTAAACTTAAAATTGATTGATCCGCTCACGGTCTGCCGTGCGGCGGAAGCGGCATTACATCAGGGGCAGGCGCCCTTGGCTGCGGTCGAAGGATTTATTCGCCAAATCGCCGGCTGGCGGGAATATGTGCGCGGCGTGTACCACCAATGGATGCCGGATTGGCTCGACTGGAATGCGCTTGAGGCCGACACACCTCTGCCCGCATTTTTCTGGACGGGCGACACCGAGATGAATTGCCTGCACCAAACCCTGCGGCAAACGCTGGAATATGGCTATGCGCATCATATTCAACGACTGATGGTGACCGGGCTGTTTTGCCTCCTGCTCGGCGTGCGGCCACGGGCGGTGCATGAATGGTATTTGGCCGTTTATGTGGATGCGGTGGAATGGGTAGAACTGCCCAATGTATTGGGCATGAGCCAATTTGCCGACGGAGGCCGAATGGCCTCAAAACCCTATATTGCCAGCGGCCAGTATCTGGATCGGATGAGCAATTACTGCCGCCATTGTCCCTATGAACCCAAAAAATCCACCGGGGCAAATGCGTGCCCGATCACCACGCTGTACTGGAATTTTTTGGATCGGCACGCGACCCGCTTCGCCCATCACCCCCGCTTGGGGCAACAAGTCCGCAACCTGAACCGCAAAACAGACTCCGAGCGC
>DYMR01000169.1 GCA_020721485.1 Halothiobacillus neapolitanus
ACCGCTGGCGCTCAGTCACGGAAATCGCCCGGCGGGCATCGAGCAGGTTGAAGGCGTGCGAGGCCTTGAGCACTTGCTCATACGCCGGCAGCGGCAAGCCGCAGGCCACCAAGCGCGCCGATTCGCGCTCGGCCTGATCGAACAGTTGGAACAAAAAGGCGGTGTCGGCCTGCTCAAAGTTGTAGGTCGATTGCTCGACTTCGTTTTGATGGTACACATCGCCATAGGTGATGGTGCCCGCCGGACTTTTGCTCCACACGAGGTCATACACGCTGTTCACGCCCTGCATGTACATCGCCAGCCGTTCCAGCCCGTAGGTGATTTCGCCGGAAACGGGGCGGCAATCGAGCCCGCCGATTTGTTGGAAATAAGTGAACTGGGTCACTTCCATGCCGTTCAGCCACACTTCCCAGCCCAGCCCCCAAGCGCCGAGGGTGGGCGATTCCCAGTTGTCTTCAACAAAGCGAATGTCGTGGGTGAGCGGGTCGAAGCCCAACAGCGCGAGCGAGTCGAGATACAACTGCTGGATGTTGTCCGGCGAGGGCTTGAGCAACACCTGAAACTGGTAGTAATGCTGAAGCCGGTTGGGATTTTCGCCGTAACGACCATCGGTGGGGCGCCGCGAGGGCTGCACGAAGGCGGTGCGCCACGGCTCGGGGCCAATCGCGCGCAGAAAAGTGGCCGGGTGGAAAGTCCCCGCACCCACTTCCATATCCAAGGGTTGCAGCACAGCGCAACCCTGCGCCGCCCAGTATTCTGAGAGCGCAAGAATCAGTCCTTGAAAGGTGGTGAGATCGTGGTGGGTGGTCAACGCAGGCATGGCAAGCTTCTTAACGGGCGATCAAAAGAGCTCGGAGTATACCGAGTCGCGTCCGATCGTGGCAGCAGACGGCGCCTCCGTGCTATGGTTTACCCCGAATTTTTACGCGATTTTGTTCCAAAACCCCACAGCGAATCAGCCCTGCCCCGTCATGGACATTAGCCACGCCATCGCCCACGCCGTTGATCGGCAATCCCTTTCCCGCGAAGACATGCGCGCCGTGATGCGCCAGATCATGTCCGGCGGTGCCACGCCGGTGCAAGTCGCCGGCTTCATGGTCGCCCTGCGCATGAAGGGCGAAACCGTCGATGAAATCACCGCCGCCGCTGAAGTGATGCGTGAACTGGCGGTGGGCGTGTCGCTGACCGTGCCGAACTTGGTGGACATTGTCGGCACCGGTGGCGATGGCTCCGCGCTGTTCAATGTCTCCACCGCCTCGGGCTTCGTGGTGGCGGCGGCAGGCGGGCATGTCGCCAAACACGGCAACCGCTCGATCACCAGCAAATCCGGCAGCGCCGATATGCTCGAAGCCGCCGGCGTTTCGCTCGAAATTTCCGCCGAGTGCGTGGCCGACTGCGTGCGCCAACTCGGGGTGGGCTTCATGTTCGCCCCGAAACACCACGGCTCGATGCGCCACGCCGCCCTGCCGCGCAAAGAACTCGGCGTGCGCACCTTATTTAATGTGCTCGGCCCGCTGACCAACCCCGCCGGCGCGCCGGCGATGGTGCTGGGCGTGTATGCCGAACATTGGCTCGAACCGCTCGCCGCCGTGATGCAACAACTGGGCGCGCGGCATGTGCTGGTGGTGCACAGCCACGACGGGCTGGACGAAATCAGCCTCGCGGAAGCGACCGAAGTCGCCGAACTGCGCGACGGGCACATTCGGCGCTATCGCATCGCCCCCGAAGACTTCGGCCTCACGCGCCAGCCGCTGTCGAGCATGGTGGTATCCGGCCCTGAACACAGCGTGGCACTGATTCGCGCGGCGCTCGGTGGCGCGGCAGGCGCGCCCGCTGACATGATCGCGCTGAATGCCGGTGCCGCGATTTATGCCGCCGACCTGGCCGATTCACTCGCCGCCGGTGTCGTCCGTGCCCAAGCCTTGCTGCGCACCGGCGCCCCGCTGGCCAAACTCGATGCCCTGATCGAACACACCCGCCGTTGCAGCCCGCAGGAACGCCCCGCATGACCGCCCCCGCGCAAACCCCGGACATCCTCAAAAAAATCCTCGCCCGCAAGCAAGAAGAAATTCGCGCACGGCGGCGCGTTCAATCCGACGCCCAACTCGATGCCCTTGCCGCACAGGCCGATGCCCCGCGTGGCTTTGTTGCCGCCTTGCGCCGAAAAATCGCCGAGGGCGACGCGGCCGTCATTGCCGAAATCAAAAAAGCCTCGCCCAGCCGAGGCATCCTGCGCGACCCGTTCGACCCGCCGCACATCGCCCAACAATACGCGGCGGGCGGGGCGGCCTGCCTTTCCGTGCTGACCGACCACGATTTCTTCCAAGGGCATGAAGACTACCTGCGCGCCGCCCGCGCCGCCTGCGCCCTGCCGGTTCTGCGCAAAGATTTCATCGTCGATGCCTATCAAGTGCGCGAAGCACGCGCCATCGGCGCCGACTGCATCTTGTTGATCGCCGCCGCGCTGAACGATGCCGACATGGCGGCGCTGCACCATCAGGCGACGGATTTGGGCATGGATGTGCTGGTTGAAGTCCACGATGCCGCCGAACTCGACCGCGCGCTCGCGCTCGGCATCGCCCTGGTTGGCATCAACAACCGCGACCTGCGCAGCTTCGATGTTCGGCTCGATACCACCCTGGATTTACTTCCCCGCATCCCGTCGGAAGTGCTGGTCGTGACCGAAAGCGGCATTCTCAGCCCGGCGGATGTGGCGCTGATGCGCGAACACCGCGTGCATGCCTTCTTGGTGGGCGAAGCCTTCATGCGCGCGCCCGACCCCGGCATCGCCCTCACCCAACTGTTCAAACCGACCCAAAAATAACACGCCCGACAACACCCCCGCAGCATTGGAGTAACCCCATGAAAGCACGCGTAAAATGGCTCGATGGCATGGCATTTGTGGCCGAATCGGACAGCGGCCACGGCATCGTTCTGGATGGCTCGCCGGAAATCGGCGGGCGCAACCTCGGCGCACGCCCCATGGAAATGGTGCTGATGGGCTTGGGCGGCTGCACCGCCATTGATGTGATGATGATTCTCGGCAAACAGCGCCAACCGGTCAGCAATTGCTGGATCGAGCTGGAGGCCGAACGGGCCGAAGTCGCCGCGCCCAAGGTGTTCACCCAAATCCACCTGCACTATGTGGTCGAAGGCGCGGGGCTGGATCCGAAACAAGTCGAGCGCGCGGTCAAACTGTCGGCAGACAAATACTGCTCCGTCTCCGCCATGCTCAAAGACAAAGTCGAAATCAGCTACGACTTTGAAGTGCGCGACCCCGCAGGCAGCACCACCGGCGTGTAAAAGCCCAGCACCGGCACGAGGTCGGTGTACCGAGGCACATCCGCCTCGATCTCTGGCCAGTGCGGCGCAAATGCCGCTTCAAACGCCGCCCGGCTTTCAAAATGAAAGCGGCAAATGGCCGCCTCTGGCGCCGGATCATCGGGAGATTCCCCACCGGCGCCGACCTCAAGAGTCACACCCAAAAATCCCGCAGACCGCCCGACCCGCTGCACCACCATCAGCACATGCTGCTGGGCGTAATACTCGGCATCGAACCACCCCTTAGCAGGATGTTGAAAAAAGACTTCCCTGTCTTTTTTCAACCCCCATCGTTTCGGTACACGCCCGTAACGATGGTAGAAAATCAAGCACTTACGATGCTTTATTTTCGGGCAAGCCATCCTTGGCTTGCTTTAACAGGCTGTTGAAACCATTTTTCAACAGCCTGTTAGGGACATGGGCGTCACTGATCTGAACCACGATCATGAAAAATCCCTTAATTCATTAGCCCGAGTCAGGCAGCGCCGCCGCGATCCATTCCACCGGATGCTTGACCGGCTGCCCACAGCCCGCGCTCAGATGCGCCGCACAGCCGATATTGGCCGAAACCGCCGAGCAGCCCAAGTCGCTGAGTTCCTGAAGAATCGGCGCGCGCAAGGCCGCCGCCTGCTCCGGCTGCAACACCGCCTGCATGCCCGCCGCCCCACAGCAAGCGCGATCACTGCGCAGCGCCTGCACGGTCACTCCGGGAATACGACGCAGCAGGCGTTCCGTCGCCGCCGAATGCTTCAACACCCGCAGCTGGCTACAGGGGCGGTGAATCGCCACGGCCTCCGGCAACGGGCGCAGCGGCGGCCAGCGCTCGTCCGGTAATTCGGCCAAAAATTGCGTGATTTCGACCACCGGCACCAACGATGGCGCGCGCAACAATTCGGCGGCGCAGGCCGTATTCATCACGACCAACGCCGTCAACGCCGGCGCTTGCA
>DYMR01000009.1 GCA_020721485.1 Halothiobacillus neapolitanus
CAGGCGGTTGAAAATTGGTTTCATCAGCCTGTTATGGATGAGTTTTCCGGTCACTTCAACGGCAGATAGACATCGGTAATCAGTTCATGCTCCGGCGTGTCGGGTAATAAATTCAGGTAGTGAAAGTACAGCGGAAAATCCCGCAATTCTTCGCCGCTTTGTGGGAGCCATTCGCGGTATAGCGGGTAGATGCAGCTTTCGCCTAATCGGGCATGTGAACCGTGATGCCGCACCCGTGCGCACCGCCCACTGGGAATGAATTTGGAGATGACGCCGTGGGCGTTGGCCGGTAAATCGGCAGTGATCTCGCCGCAAATATCGAAGCGAAATTTGTCTTCTTCGGTGGTGTCCGGGTTGTCATAGGCAATTCCGAAGGTTCGATTGCGTGGCACGGGCGATAATCCGCTTTCTTTGCGCCAAGTGATGAACATTCCAACGGATTCATTCAGGCGATTGGGTGCGCCGCGATGTTCGAATACGGCGATTTTTGTGGACGCAAAGTGAACGATTTCTACTTGCATGTCTGTTCTCCTCTCAGGGGTTTTGAAATGGTATGCCGAGTGCCAAGTTTCCCAATCCGGGTGGTGCCTGAACTGGCTGGGTGATTGGCCGAAATTGTGTTTGAAGGCGCGTGAAAACGATTCCGGATTTTCAAAACCGGCGTCCAGCGCAATGTCAATAATCCGCATGCCTGGATCAAAGGCGAGCAGGAAGGCCGCCCGTTTAAAACGCAGCAATTGGATGTATCGAAATACATTGGTGCCGGTGTACTCCGCAAATTGCCTGTGAAAATGAAACTTGGAAAAATTCGCCAGCCGGCAGAGTTGTTCGACGGATAGCGAGTCGTTCAAGTGAGACTCGATATAGTCGAGCACTCGATTGAATCGCGCCGCATACGCTCTTGCTTTCGTGTCATTCATCGTCAGGCTCTCTGTGCATGCGGCGCACTATGCGGGGTATTTATTGAGCGTGCCTGACTGTAATTGCTCTGAATTTGATTGCTTGGGCGCCTGGGCGCTGGGGCACACCGTAAAACCGTCATCAGGCGATGCAGGCGCGCTGGTATCATGCGCCGATATTGATCGCGGAATTTCTGCTTTCGTCTGCCCTCCAGGATGGTTTGTATGCCGCCCGATGCGCGCCCCCCTTTGCCGGATTCCTCTGCCCCGCTGTTGCCGCGCCGTTTTTGGTTGTGGCGCTGGTGGGTGGCGTTGTTTGGGGCGGTGTCGTGGCAGCCGCCGCGTTGGTTGGCGGCGTTGGTGGGCGGGGTGCGGCGGCATCCGGGGCGGACGCTGTGGGGGCTGTTGCTGCTCGGCGCTGTCGGCGCGGGGGCTGGCTGGGGGCTGCATTGGTATGAGACTCGTCCGAAGCCGGTGGAGCCGCCGAAGGTGGCGGTGTCGTTAACCCCGCCGGCGGTGACGGATTACACGCAAACGCCGGTGGCGGTGAGCCCGTTGGTGCTGGATTTTTCGGCCTCGGCGGCACCCATCGACTTGGTGGATAAGCCGGTGCCGTCGGGGATTACGCTCGATCCGCCCGTGCCGGGGGAATGGCGTTGGGCGACGGATCAGCAGTTGGTGTTCACGCCCGCGAAGGATTGGCCGGTGGGTCAAAAGCTGACGGCGGTGCTCAAGCCGGGTGTGGCGACGGCGAAGTTTGTGCGCTTGGCGCAGACGGAGTTTTCGTTTTCGACGGTGCCGATGTCGGCATCGCTGCACAGCGCGGCGTTTTATCAAGATCCGCAGGATCCGCTGAAGAAATCGGCGATTTTTGCGGTGCAGTTCCCGTATCCGGTCGATCCGGCGGCGTTCGAGCGGGCGGTGGCGTTGCATCATTTGCTGCCCGATCCGAAAAAGCCGGGGGTGTGGATTGCGGGGGCGGCGGAGCCGTTCACGGTGTCGTTTGATCCCCGTCATTTGACGGCGTTTGTGCATTCCGCGCCGTTGTCGTTGTCGCCGGAAGCGCAAAAGATGCGGCTGGATGTGGCGAAGGGTGTGCTGAGCGAGCGCGGGGGCGCGGGCACGCCGGAGCCGTTGTCGGCGGTGGCGGATATTCCCGGCTTGTTCAGTTTGGGCTTGAGCGATGTGTCGATTGCCCTGGTCGATGATGCCCGCTTTGAGCCTCGGCAAACGCTGATTGTGAACACCACGGCGCCGGTGACGGGGGCGGCGTTGAAGGAGCGGATTCGCGCGTGGGTGTTGCCGGACACCGGCCCCAAAGGCGAGCGGAATTATGCGTGGAGTTCCGGCCAGGTGGGCGATGCGGTGTTGCAGCGCGCCAAACCTGTGGCGCTGGCATTGCAGCCGACGGAGCGCGACAGCGACAGCGTGCAGGGCTTTGTCTTCAAAGCGGTGCCGAATCGGCAGGTGTTTGTGCAAATCGACAAAGGCTTGGTGGGTTTTGGCGGCTATCAGCTGGCGAAAACGCAGGGTTTCGTGCTGAAGGTGCCGCCGTATCCGCAAACGCTGAAGTTTTTGGGTCAAGGCGCGTTGTTGTCGATGACGGGCGATCACCGCGTGTCGGTGGTGGCGCGCAATTTGCCGGGCATGCGCCTGGGGATTGCGCGGTTGATGCCGAATCAGCTTCAGCATTTGGTGTCGTTGAACGAGGGGGATTTCACCCACCCGCGTTTGCGCATCAACCCGAATCATTTGGTGGAACGCTTCAGTGAAACGCAGGCTTTGTCGAATACCGACCCGAGCCGTGCTGAGTATGCCGGGTTTGATTTAAGCCCGTATTTGGGCAGCGGCAGCGCGCGCAAACGCGGGGTGTTTTTGCTGACGCTCGCGCCGTGGAATCCGAAGGATCCGTCCGCGCAGGCGGGCGATGCGGGCAATGATCCGTTCGATGTGAACAGTTATGCCGAGGGCACGGCGGGCGATAACCGCTTGATTGTGGTGACGGATTTGGGGCTGCTCGCCAAGCGTTCGCTCGATGGCAGCCGCGATGTGTTTGTGCAGTCCTTGAGTTCAGGCCAGCCGGTGGCCGGCGCGGTGGTCAAGGTGGTGGCGGAAAACGGCCAGGCGCTGCTGACCGCGACGACCGATGCCGAGGGGCATGTGCATTTCCCGTCGCTCAACGGTTTTCTGCGCGAAAACCGCCCGGTGATGTTCACCGTCGCCAGTGCGGACGGGCAGGATTTTTCGTTTTTGCCGATTGGCGCGAGTGATCGGCAGCTCAATTTTTCGCGGTTTGATGTTGGCGGTGCGCCGAATGCGGAATCCGCCACGGCGCTGAGCGCGTATCTCTTTTCCGATCGCGGCCTGTATCGGCCGGGCGATACCGTCCACATCGGCATGATCGTGCGCGCCGCCGACTGGACGCACCGCGTGACCGGCTTGCCGCTGCGGCTGGAGTTGGTCGATCCGCGCGGCATGACGGTGACGCGCCAGAAAGTTTCGCCCGATCAGAGCGGGTTTTTGGATTGGTCGTACACCGCGCCGGATACCGCGCCCACGGGCAGTTGGTCGGTGAATGTGTATCTGATTCGCCCGCATGATGCGGAGGTGTTGCTCGGCTCGACCACGGTGCAAATCAAGGAGTTCGAGCCGGATCAAACCCGCGTGACCGCGCAGATTACGCCGGCGATGACGGCGGGGTGGATCAAGCCGAACGCGGTGCATGCGCTGATTGCGGCGCACACGCTGTACGGCACGCCGGCGGCGGCGCGGCGGGTCACGGCGTCGTTGACGCTGCGACCGGCGTTTCCGTCCTTTGCCGCGTGGAAGGACTATCAGTTTTACGATCCGCGCCACGCCAAAGAGGGCTATACCGAAACCCTGCAAGAGCAAACCACGGATGCCGACGGCGCGGCGGATTTCCCGTTGGACCTGTCCAGCTTTGCCCCGGCGACTTACGCGCTGCGGTTTTATGCGCAGGTGTTCGAGCCGGGCAGCGGGCGGAATGTGTCGGCAGCGGCGTCGGCCTTGGTGTCGAGCGCCGATTATTTGGTGGGGTTGAAAACCGATGGGGCGCTGGATTTCGTCCCGCGTGGCACGCCCCGCTCGGTGCAGGTGGTGGCGGTTGATCCCGCGCTCAAATCCATCGCGGTGCCGGGCTTGCAGGCCGTGATCCTCGCGCGCCAATATGTCTCGGTGCTCACGCGGCAAGATTCCGGCGCGTATCAATATGAATCCAAGCTCAAGGAAACGCCGGTCAGCCGCAATGCGCTTTCGTTGGCGGCGGGCGGCTCGGCGGTGGCACTGCCGACGGATCAGCCGGGCAGCTATGCGCTGGTGATCGAGGCGCCGGATGGCACGAAGCTGAATCGGGTGGATTTCACCATTGCGGGCAATGCGAATGTCAGCCGGTCGCTGGAACGCAATGCCGAGTTGCAGCTGGCGCTCAATAAGAAAGATTACGCGCCGGGCGAATCGATCAGCGTGGCGATTCGCGCGCCGTATGCCGGCAGCGGGCTCATCACTTTGGAGCGCGATAAGGTCTACGCCTTTGCGTGGTTCCACAGTGATACGGCCAGTTCGGTGCAGCATATTACGGTGCCGGCGGGGTTTGAGGGCAACGGGTATGTGACGGTGCAGTTCCTGCGCGATCCGTCCTCGCCCGAGATTTACATGAGCCCCTTGAGCTACGGCGTGGTGCCGTTCTCGGTGGATGTGGGCGCGCACCGCGAGGCGGTGACGGTCTCCGCACCGGCCTTGATTAAGCCGGGGCAAACCCTGCACATGACGGTGCACACGCCCGATGCGGCGCAGGTGGCCGTGTTTGCGGTCGATCAGGGGATTTTGCAGGTGGCGAATTACCAGTTGGGCGATCCGCTGGATTATTTCTACCGCAAGCGGATGTTGCAGGTCAGCTCCTCGCAAATTTTGGATTTGCTGCTGCCGTCGTTCCAGCAATTCACGGCCATGAGCACCACGGGGGGCGATGAGGATGCCTCGCGTCAACAGCAGCTCAACCCGTTCAAGCGCAAGCATGAAGCGCCGGTGGCGTATTGGTCCGGCATTGTGCCGGTCGATGGCACGCGCGAATTCAGTTACACCGTGCCGGATTCGTTCAATGGCGCGTTGAAGGTGATGGTGGTGGCGGTCACGCCGGAGAAAATCGGCATCGCCCAAACCGACACCACCGTGCGCGGCGATTTCGTGTTGTCGCCGAGCCTGCCCGCCGCCGTCGCGCCGGGGGATTCGTTCACCGCCAGCGTGAGCGTGGCGAATAACTTGCCGCCCGATCCGGCGGAACCGAAGGCCACTCAGCCCATTCAGGTGGCCTTGGATGCGGGCGGCGGATTTAGCGTGGCGGGGCCGGCGATGCAGACGCTGAACCTCGCGCCGGGTGCCACTGGCTTGGCGCGCTTCACGCTCACCGCGCGCGATCAGCTCGGCGCCGTGCCGCTGCGGTTTACCGCGCAATCGGGCGATAAATCCGCCGCGCGGCAGATTGAAGTGTCGATTCGCCCCGCCGTGCCGTTCCAAACGGCGGTGCAGGTCGGGCGGATTCAGCCGGGGCAACACACCACGCTCAGCGATTTGCGCGATCTGTTCCCGCAACGCGCCGAACGGCAGGCGGCGATGTCGTATCTGCCGCTGGTGCTGATGCGCGGCTTGAATGCGTATTTGGCGAATTACAGCAATTACTGTTCGGAGCAGATTATTTCGGCGGCGACCCCGGCGCTGATTGCCTCGGTTCACCCCGAATTTGCGGCCAACAGCGCGGAAGCGGCGCGCGCGCCGACGGTGCTGGCGCAGGCGCTGGCGACGCTGCGCACCCGCCAGAACAGCGAGGGCGGATTTGGTTTGTGGTCGGCCACGCCGGCGTCGGATCCGTTTGTGTCGGTGTATGCGATGTCCTTCTTGCTGCAAGCGCGCCAAGCGGGGATTCGCGTGCCCGCCGATATGCTCGATCATGGCGTGTCGTACCTGCGCTCGCTGGCGGCCGACGATTCGATCGAGGACTTGGCCGGGCTGCGCGCCCGCGCGTTCGCGGTGTATTTGTTGACGCAATCGGGGCAAGTCACCACCAACCTGATCGCCGCCGTGCAACAACGGCTTCAGTCGCAATACCCCGCCGTGTGGCCGACGGATTTGTCGGCGGTGTACCTCGCAGCATCGTATCGGTTGCTGCAACAGGATGCCGTGGCCGATCAGCTCATGGCCGCGCCGCTGGCCGCGCTCGGCAAAGCCCGCCCGGCCAACGCGCCGTGGGTGTATGCCAACTACGACGATCCGCTGATTACCCAGGCGCAAACCCTGTTCGTGATCGAGCAGCAATTCCCGCACCTCGCCGCCAAGCTGCCGCCCACCCTGGTCGAGCGGATGGCGGGCAGCATCGGGCAAGGCCGGTTCAACACGCTGTCTGCCGCGCTGACCATGCAAGCCTTGGCGAACCTGCCGGCCGCGAACACCGCGCCGACCGGGCTCAGCTTGGCGCAAGCGCCGCGTGCGGATGCCGATGACTTTGTCGCCTTCGGGCACCCCAGCGGCGCGTTGTTGTTGGGCAATGTGGCGCCCGCCACCCGTGCGCTGCGCCTGAGCGTGGCGGATGCCGCGCCCGCGCCGGCATGGTATTCGTTGGTTGAATCCGGCTACGACCGCCTGCCGCCCACGAAGACCGTGCAGCAGGGTCTGGAGGTGTTGCGCAGCTACACCGATGCTGAGGGCAAGCCGGTCGATCACCTCACGCTGGGGCAAACCCTCACCGTGACCGTGCGCCTGCGGGCGACGGGCACCGAGGCCGTGGGCGATGTGGCGATTGTGGATATTCTGCCCGGCGGGTTTGAGGTGGTGAGCAACCCACCGCCGTCGTCGAGCGGCGACGGATCGGAGGACGGATCGGGCGATGCGTCGGGTGGCGAAGCGCAAAACAGCGCAGGGCAAAACGGTAATGAGGACAGCGCCAATGCGTCCGAGGCCAATCCCGATGCGAACGCTGACCCGAATCCTGACCCGAGTCCTGGAGCCGATGTCGTGGGGACCGGCTTCACCGACCTGCTTGCGCAGCCGGGCAGCGACATGGCGGTGAACTATGTCGAGCCGCGCGAAGACCGCGTGCTGATTTACGCCACCGCCACCCAAGGCGTGCAGCAGTATCGCTACCGCATTCGGGCGACGACCGCCGGCCAGTTTATCGAGCCGCCGATTTATGCCGAATCCATGTACGACCGGCAACTGCGGGCGCTCAGCCCCGGCCACGGTGCGCTGACGGTGACGGAACCGGCTCTGGATGCACCGACCGCGCAGACGGCCTCGCCGGCCTCAACGACCTCCGATGCACCGCCGAGCGGCGGGCACTAACCCCCTCGCATGCGCGGGCAGAAGGCTCGTTCCTGGGGGCGCCGCACGCGATGGGGGACGGGCATCGTCTTGGCGCTGCTGGCGGTGTCGGTGCTCGCGCTGCGGCTCTGGCTGCATTACCGCCCGCCCCTGCCGCTGGCGCAGTGGTTGCCCTCGTCCACGGCGGTGCTCGATGCGCAGGGGAATTTGCTGCGCCTGACGCTGGCGAGCGATCAGCAATACCGGCTGTGGACGCCGCTGCCGGACATTGCGCCGACGGTGGTGCAGGCGATCTTGCTGCATGAAGACCGCTATTTTTACTGGGAGCCGGGCTTCAACCCGTTCAGCCTGCTGCGCGGGGCGTTCAAAACTTATGTGCTGCGCCAGCACCCGCAGGGCGGTTCCACCATCACCATGCAGTTGGCGCGCCTGCTTTGGCAGCTCGATACCCGCACGCCGCAAGGCAAGCTCGTGCAGATTGCGCGCGCGGTGCAATTGGAGCTGATGTACTCCAAAACCGAGATTCTGACGGCCTACCTGAATGACGCGCCCTTCGGCGGCAATGTGCAGGGCGTGGGCGCGGCCAGTTGGATTTATTTCGCGCATGCGCCCGCCGAACTCACTTTGCCGGAAGCCCTCACGCTGGCGGTGTTGCCGCAAAATCCCAGCCTGCGCGGAAAGATTGATCAGGGGCGCGCGAATCCGGCCCTGGTGGCGGCACGCAATCGGCTGTTTGCCCGATGGCAGCAGACTGTGCCGGTGTCGGCGGCGGTGTCGGCGCTGTTCCGCCTGCCGCTCAGCATGCGCTCGACGGCGAATCTGCCCTTTGAAGCGCCGTGGTTTGTCGATCAAGTATTGGCGCAACGGGCGATGTTGGCGGCGCAGCGCCCACCCACGGCGCGCCCGAACGACTGGCTGCGCACCACGCTCGATCTGCGCTTGCAGCGGCTGCTCAGCCGGCAACTCAAGGCCTTTGTGCGCCAGCGACGCGGCCAGGGCATCCAAAATGCCGCCGCTTTGTTGGTCGATACCCGCGACCTGGGGGTGAAGGCGATGATCGGTTCTGCCGATTATTTCAATGCCGCCATCGACGGCCAAGTCAATGGCACCAACGCCAAACGCTCGCCCGGCTCCGCGCTCAAACCGTTTATTTACGGCTTGGGGTTCGATCAGGGCGTGCTGATTCCCGCGACGGTGCTGCGGGATGTGCCGACCGCGTTCGGCCCCTATCACCCAGAAAATTTCGATGGCCGCTTCGAAGGCCCCATCACCGCCACCCAAGCCTTGATTCGCAGTCGCAACATTCCGGCGGTGGATGTGGCGGCGCGGCTCGATCACCCCAGCTTTTATGATTTTTTGCGCACGGCGGGCGTGGCGAATATGGCGCCGGAAAGCCAATACGGCTTGGCGCTGGTTTTGGGAGGCGGCGAAGTCACGATGCAAGAAATGGCGCGGTTGTACGCCTTGCTGGCCAACAACGGCGAACTCAAGCCGCTGCGGTTTTTGCAGCAAACGCCCGTCGTACAGGCTGCGCCGCACCTGTTGAGCGCGGCCGCCTGCTACATGGTGCGCGATATTTTGCAGCAGAATCCTTCGCCTTTGCTGGCGCCCACCAGCCAGCCGAGCCGCCTGCCGGTGGCGTGGAAAACCGGTACCTCCTCCAGTTTTCGTGATGCCTGGAGCGCGGGGCTGTTCGGGCCGTATGTGCTGATCGTATGGGTGGGGAATTTCGATGGCAGCCCGAACCCCGCCCTGGTGGGCGGCGATGTAGCGGCGCCGTTGTTTTTCAACCTGATTAACGCGGTGCGTGCCAGCACGCCGGCGCTGGCGCCACTGCCGGATGCGGTGCCCGCGCGGCTTAAGCGAGTCGAGGTGTGCTTATCCAGCGGCGCGCTACCGACCGTGTGGTGCCCTCGGCGGGGCACGAGTTGGTTTATCCCCGGCGTGTCGCCCATTACCGTCGATACCGTCTATCGGCCGGTTTGGGTGGATAAAACCACCGGCAAGGCCGTGTGCCCGCCGGTCGATCCCGCGCGGGATGAGCGCCGAGTATTTGAGTTTTGGCCGAGCGAATTACAGCAAGTATTTGCCGCCGCCGGCATCCCCCGCACCCCGCCGCCGCAGGCGCCGGACTGCCGCGACACCACCGAAGGCGGCAGCGCGCCGCGCATCACCTCGCCCTTGACGGGCAGCGTGTACGCCCAGCGGCTGTCCGATGCGGCGCATGACCGCATCGCGCTCACCGCCGACACCGATGCCGATGTGCGTCGGCTGTATTGGTTTGCCGACCGCAGCTACCTTGGCAGCAGCCCAGCAGAGCAACCCTTGTTCTGGACGCCGTCGCAAGCCGGCAGCTATACCGTGACGGCGGTGGATGACCATGGCCGTGCCGACAGCCGCGCGGTGCGCATCGCCCGATTACCGTGACCGCGCGATTGCGCACGCCTGTGCGGGGGTGGATAGGGCCCACTCCCGCTTGAAGGGGCGGGGCTTCCTCCCCCTTGATGGGGGGGTGGCAAGCGTAGGAAATCTGCCCGTGTCACTCCCTCCCCCTTGAGGGGGGAGGGTTGGTGTGGGGGTGTTTTGACCCGGCGGGCGCTGCCCTGACCCTCCCTTCCGCAGCCGCCCACTTGTGGGGCGGGGCTCCCTCCCCCTTGAGGGGGGAGGGTTGGGGTGGGGGTGCTTTGTGCCGGGCGGTCGCTGCCCTTACCCGCGCCGCATTGAGTCGTAAAACTCGTTGTTTGTCTTGGTTTTTTGCAGTTTGTCGAGCAGGAATTCCATGGATTCAAGCTCGCTCATCGGGTGCAGGAACTTGCGCAGAATCCACATTTTTTGCAGTTCCTCGGCATCGGTCAGCAGCTCTTCGCGGCGGGTGCCGGAGCGGTTGATGTTGATGGCCGGGTAGACCCGCTTCTCGGCAATCCGGCGATCAAGGTGCAATTCCATGTTGCCGGTGCCTTTGAATTCTTCGTAG
The DNA here is from genome assembly GCA_020721485.1 of Halothiobacillus neapolitanus. Classification (GTDB taxonomy): domain Bacteria; phylum Pseudomonadota; class Gammaproteobacteria; order Halothiobacillales; family Halothiobacillaceae; genus Halothiobacillus; species Halothiobacillus neapolitanus_B. The sequence continues at coordinate 10,204 of DYMR01000009.1, forward strand.
ATCACCTCGTCCATTTTGCTGCCGGTGTCGATCAGCGCCGTGGCGAGAATGGTGAGCGAACCGCCTTCTTCAATGTTGCGTGCCGCGCCAAAAAAGCGTTTCGGACGGTGCAGGGCGTTCGCATCCACGCCGCCGGTGAGTACCTTGCCCGAGCTCGGTACCACGGTGTTGTACGCGCGGGCGAGGCGGGTGATCGAGTCGAGCAGAATCACCACATCGCGCTTGTGTTCGACCAGACGCTTGGCCTTTTCGATCACCATTTCCGCCACTTGCACATGGCGGGCGGCGGGTTCGTCGAAGGTGGAGGCAATCACTTCGCCGCGCACGGTGCGCTGCATTTCCGTGACTTCTTCTGGCCGTTCGTCGATCAACAACACGATCAGATCGCATTCGGGATGGTTGGCGGTAATGCTTTGCGCAATGTTTTGCAGCAGCATGGTTTTACCGGCCTTGGGCGGGGCGACGATCAGGCCGCGCTGCCCTTTGCCGATGGGCGACACAATGTCGATGATCCGCGCCGTCAAATCTTCCGTCGAGCCATTGCCGCGCTCCATCCGCATGCGCCGATTGGCGTGCAGCGGGGTGAGGTGCTCGAACAAAATCTTGCTCTTGCTGGCGTGCGGCACTTCGCCATTGATGGTGTCGATCTTCAGCAGGGCAAAGTAGCGTTCGCCATCTTTGGGCGCACGCACGGTGCCGCAAATGTTGTCGCCGGTTTGCATGCCGAAGCGGCGAATCTGCGAGGGCGACACATACACATCCGCCGGCCCGGCGAGGTAAGAATCCGCTGCACCGCGCAAAAAGCCAAAGCCATCCGGCAGGATTTCCAGCACGCCATCACCAAAGATGGATTCGCCGGTTTTGGCGTGCGCCTTGAGCAAGGCGAAAATCACATCGTGCTTGCGCGTTCGGGCAATGTTTTCCAAGCCCATGGCTTCGGCCATGGTGACGAGATCAGGAACGGGTTTGGCTTTGAGTTCGGTCAGATTCATGGGGATATGCTGGGGCAATTAGAAGGGCTAAGGCAGCGGTACGGCGTACCGATGGGGAAATGAACGGGGAGGAAGTTGGCCAACTGGCGATGCGAGCGCATCTGTGGCTTAAGGGATGATTGAGAGTACGGCGCGCATTCTGGCACAGTTGCGGCGCGCTTGCCAGTCGTGGCGCCGCGTGACCCGAGCAATCGTCGGGATCAGATGATGCCGTCGATGAATGAGGTTAGCTGGGATTTGGAGACGGCGCCGACTTTGGTGCCTTCAACTTTGCCATTTTTGAACAGCATTAAGGTGGGAATGCCGCGAATGCCGTGTTGGCGCGGGGTTTCCGGATTTTCGTCGATATTGAGTTTGGCGACTTTGAGTTTGCCAGCGTATTGCTCGGCCACTTCATCCAGCACCGGCGCGATCATGCGGCAGGGGCCGCACCATTCAGCCCAGTAATCGACCAGGACGGGTAAATCGTTGCTCAGCACTTCGGCGGCAAAGTTGCCGTCGTTGATATAGGCGATTTTATCGCTCACGGTGATACTCCTTAAACGCTCTAAACGCGAAACAGCGGGCCGGTAGAATGCGGATGAGATTAGACCAAAATTTATTGGTTCCAATCTATCAAGGCGGCCAATTCTTCCCCTGCCTGCGCCACAATGCAAGCAAAATGCGCTTATGCCCATGAATAAACGGGTGAAATAGTGTGTGAAACGACTTGAGATGATCGAACAATGACTTTGACCGAATTACGATATGTGGTGGCTGTTGCGCGCGAGCGACATTTCGGTCGGGCGGCGGCGGCGTGTTTTGTCAGCCAGCCGACTTTGAGTGTGGGGGTCAAGCGCATCGAGGAGGCGCTCGAAGTGCAGATTTTCGAGCGCGCCAGCCGCAGTGAGTTGCACATCACCCCACGCGGGGAGGCGATTATCGAGCAGGCGATTCGGGTGTTGCAGGAGGTCGATCAGCTCAAGGCGATTGCCGATGCGGCGAAGGATCCCTTGGTCGGGACTTTGCGGGTGGGGCTGATTCATACCATCGGGCCGTATTTGCTGCCGAGCCTGATTCCCGCCCTGCATCAGCGCGCGCCGCGCATGCCGATCGAGATTGTGGAGGGCTTCACCCAAGATTTGCTGCATCAGTTGCATCAGGGCGTGTTGGATGCGGTGGTGTTGTCGTTGCCGATTGCCGGCAATCGGTTGACGATCACGCCGGTATACCGCGAGCCGTTCACCGTGGCGGTGCCGAGCGCGCACCCGCTGGCGTCGGCGGCGGTCATCAACCCGAGCCAGCTCGCCGCCGAAGATTTGCTGCTGCTGGGGCAGGGGCATTGTTTCCGCGATCAGGTGTTGACGATTTGCCCGGAATGCGCGAATTCCTCTGGCACGGGGCGCCTGCAACGGACGCTGGAAGGCGGTTCCTTGGAAACCATGCGGATGATGGTTGCGTCGGGGGCGGGCGTGACTGTACTGCCTTGCTCGTCGAACATCGGGCAAAGCGCGGCCACGGGCAGCCTGATTCGCTATGTGCCGCTGACCAAGCCGGTGGCCACGCGCGATGTGGCCGTCGCCAGCCGCAGCCGCTATGCCCGCGCCGGGGCGATTGATTTGCTCTGCGCGATGATTCGCGCCAACCACCCGCCGTGCTGCATCGGCATCGACGCGGACGATACGCGCCCGACCCAGACGGGCGGCGGATGAATCAGGCGGGTTGGCTTAACAGGCGGTTGAAAAACGGTTTTCAACCTTCTGATAGCACGGTGACATCCTCGGCCTGCGGGCCTTTGCGACCGGGGCCAATGTGGTATTGCACCGTTTGCCCGGCCACGAGGGCGGGGGCGTTTTCATCGGCCAGCGAGCGGTAATGCACGAATAAATCTTCGCCATTGCTGCGCACGATAAAACCAAAGCCTTTCTCGGTATCGAAGAATTTGACCAGGCCGGATTCCCGCAGCGGCGGCAGGTTGACGGCCACTTCTTTGGGAATGATCGCGGCGGGCGGTTTGGGCTGCGTCGGCACGAGGGTGGCGAGCAGCATGCCCAACCAAATCACGGCAGCGGTGGCGGCGAACGAGCCGATTAACCCGAATTGGGGTAGGGCGTACACCACCAGTGCCGCCGCGAGGAGGGACAGGACGAGGGTGGCGAGTAGGGAGCGAATGCGAGCGGAAGTCATAGAGAGTGAATGGCCTTAAAAATCCTGAAACGGAGCGTGGGAAGTATGGTTTTAATCATCCAGTGGGCGTGACCGAACAGGCCGTTGAAACAGGGGTTCAACCGCCTGCCAAAGGAGTCCGCACGACCGCGCATTGTGCCGCAAAACCGCGCGCGGAAGAATCCCATTGACGGCGCGGCGCGGCGCGTTCTGCATCCATCCTGCTGTTTTTTCGTGGAAATTTGCTGAAAAATTCATCAGAAATCTCGATTTTTGCACGACTTTCCCCTAGAATCCCTGCTCTTTTTCTGAGCCCGACCGGAGGGCGTCATGCGGTATCCCGAGCAATTTGCCGTCATTGTGATCGGCGGTGGCCATGCAGGCACGGAAGCGGCGTTGGCGGCGGCGCGCATGGGCGCCCGCACCCTGCTGGTGTCGCACAGCATCGAAACTCTGGGGCAAATGAGTTGCAATCCGGCGATTGGCGGCATCGGCAAGGGGCATCTGGTGAAAGAGGTGGATGCGCTGGGCGGGGCGATGGCGCGCGCGGCCGATTTGGGCGGCATTCAATTCCGCATTCTGAACGCCCGAAAAGGGCCGGCGGTGCGCGCCACGCGGGCGCAAGCGGACCGCATTTTGTACAAGGCGGCGATTCGGCAGATGCTGGAAAACCAGCCGAATTTAATGCTGTTTCAACAGGCGATTGATGATGTGTTGCTCGACGGCGACCGGGTGATTGGGGTGCGCACGCAAGCGGGCATCGAATTCATCGGCCAAACCGTGGTGCTCACGGCGGGGACCTTCCTCGCCGGGCAAATTCACATCGGCTTGCAGAATTATCAGGGCGGGCGCGCGGGCGACCCTCCGGCGCTGCGGCTGGCCGAGCGGCTGCGCGAGCTGTCGCTGGGCGTGGGGCGGCTGAAAACCGGCACGCCGCCGCGCATCGACAGTCGTTCGATTGATCTGTCGGTGATGCAGGCGCAGCCGGGCGATACGCCGACGCCGGTGTTTTCGTTTCTCGGCAAGGCGAGCGAGCACCCGCGCCAGATTGATTGCTACATCACCCACACCAACGAGCGCACGCACGACATCATTCGCGCGGGGCTGGATCGTTCACCCATGTTCACCGGCGTGATCGAGGGCGTGGGGCCGCGCTATTGCCCGTCGATCGAGGACAAAATCCACCGCTTTGCGGACAAAGAGTCGCATCAAGTGTTTGTCGAACCCGAAGGGCTGACCACCAACGAAATTTACCCGAACGGCATTTCCACCAGCCTGCCGTTTGATGTGCAACTGGACTATGTGCGCAGCATTCGGGGCTTTGAACAGGCCATCATCACCCGCCCCGGCTATGCGATTGAGTACGACTTTTTCGACCCGCGCGGCCTGAAGCCCACGCTGGAAACTCATGCCATTGCCGGGCTGTATTTCGCCGGCCAGATCAACGGCACCACCGGATATGAAGAAGCGGCGGCGCAGGGGTTGATGGCCGGCGCGAATGCGGCAGCGGCGGTGTTGGGGCGCGAACCGCTGACCCTACGGCGCGATGAGGCCTACATCGGCGTGATGGTGGATGATCTGATTACCCAGGGCACGCAAGAGCCCTACCGCATGTTCACCAGCCGCGCCGAATATCGGCTGATGCTGCGCGAGGACAACGCCGATCAGCGCCTGACCGCCAAAGGGCACGCCCTCGGCTTGGTCGATGAGGCGCGCTGGCGGGCATTCAACGAAAAAATGGCAGCGATCGAGGCCGAGCGCGGCCGGTTGGCCGATCTCTGGGTTCACCCGGAACATCCGGCGGCGGCAGAACTGCCCGGCCCGATCAGCAAGGGCGTGAACGCGCTGGATTTGCTGCGCCGCCCCGAGCTCGATTACGCCCGGATCGCGGCGGTGCCGGGGCTGGCGCCTGTCGATCCCGTCGCGCCGGAAGTGGCGGAACAAATTGAAATCGAAGCGAAATATGCGGGATATGTCGATCGGCAGCGCGATGAGGTCAGCCGTTCGCTCAAGCAGGAAACCCAGCCGTTGCCCGCCGAATTGGATTACCACGCCATCGCTGGGCTATCGAACGAAGTCCGCGCCAAGCTGGCGCAGCATCGCCCCGCGACGCTCGGCCAGGCCGGGCGGATTCCCGGCATCACCCCGGCGGCGATTTCCCTGCTGCTGGTGCATTTGAAACGGCGGGATCTGTTGGCGGCCTCGGCTTGAGCGCAGAAATCGACAGCGCGGCGGCGGATTGTCTGCTGGCCGATGCCGAACGCTTGGGCGTGGCGCTCACGCCGGTGGCCGCGCAGCGCATCGAGGCGTACCTCGCGCTGTTGGCGAAGTGGAATCAAGCCTATAACCTCACCGCCGTGCGCGATCTGGCCGACATGCGCGTGCGCCATGCGCTCGATGCCTTGGCCGTGTTGCCGTGGGTGCCGCCGCAGACCGTGCTGGCCGATGTCGGCAGCGGCCCCGGCATTCCGGGGGTGATTTTGGCGCTGGCGCGTCCCGATTTGTGCGTGACTTTGATGGATTCCAACCTGAAAATGACGCGCTTTGCCGAGGCCGCCGTGCGCGAATTGGGCATCGAGCGCGTCACCGTGCAACGGGCGAGGGTCGAAAGCCTGCCGCCCGCTGCGTTCGATCAGATTATTTCGCGCGCGTTTGCCGCCACGGCGGATTTTCTGCGGTTAACGGCGCATTTGGCACGCCCCGGCGGCCAATGGTTGGCGATGAAGGGGCGGCTCGATCCCGCAGAACAGCAGGCGATTCCGGCGGCATTCCACTGCGTCGGCACCCACGCGCTGCCGGTGCCGGGGTTGTTGGCCGAACGGCATTTGCTCATTTACGAACACGGGGTGCCTGCATGAGCTGGACGCTCGCCATTACGAATCAAAAAGGCGGCGTGGGGAAAACCACCACCGCCGTCAACCTCGCGGCGGCGCTGGCCGAGCGCGGGCAACGGGTTTTGTTGATCGACCTCGATCCGCAGGGCAACGCCACCGTCAGTACCGGGCAGGATAAGGCAACGCTGGAACGCACCGTCGCCGATGTGCTGCTCGATGCGGTGCCGGTGGCCGAAGTCATCTGCGCCATCGACGCGGCGGGCTTCGATCTGCTGCCCGCGCATCTTGAATTGGCGGGCGCGGAATTTCAGCTCGTCACCCGCATTGGTCGCGAGCTCAAACTCAAACAAGCGCTCGCGCCGCTGCAAGCGCAGTACGATTTGGTGCTGATCGACTGCCCGCCCGCGCTCAACACCCTCACCATCAACGCGCTGGTGGCCGCGAACGATGTGCTGATTCCGGTGCAGTGCGAATACTTCGCGCTCGAAGGCTTATCGTCGCTGCTCGACACGCTCGAACAGGTGCGGTTGGCGCTCAACCCGTCGCTCGGCATTGCGGGCGTGCTGCGCACCCTGTTTGATGCGCGCAACCTGTTGGCGCAACAGGTTTCCGAGCAATTACTCAGCCATTTTGGCGACCAAGTGTTCGCCACCCCGATTCCGCGTAATGTGCGGTTGGCCGAAGCGCCGAGCCACGGCCTGCCCGCCATGCTGTACGATCGGCAATCCGTGGGCGCGCTGGCGTATGAAGCCCTGGCCGAAGAAGTGCTGCGTCGCATGCCCGGCGCGGCGGAGCGTCCGGTGGTGCCGCGCGGCCTGTCGAGGGCGATGCCGAGCAAATCCGGCGCGAAATCGGCGGACAAATCCAGCCGCAAAGCCGCACCCAAACTCAAAAAGAAAAAAGCCAAAAAGTAACCAATTCATGAGTATCAAACGCAAAGGACTGGGGCGCGGGCTCGATCAACTGCTCAGCGCCAGCACCACCGAAGCGGCGGATCCGAGCGCCGATTACCGCCCCATCGCCGTCGAACTCATCCACCCCAGCCCCTACCAGCCGCGCCGCCATTTTGAGCCGGAAGCACTGGCGCGGCTGGCCGATTCGATTCGCGCCCAAGGCTTGATTCAGCCCATCGTCGTGCGGCGGCGATCGGGCGAATACGAACTGATCGCAGGCGAACGACGCTGGCGCGCCGCGCAATTGGCGGGTTTGGCGCAAATTCCCGCCTTGGTGCGCGAGATCGACGACCACGAAGCCGCCGCCTTGGCTCTGATCGAAAACCTCCAGCGCGAAGACCTCGACCCCATCGAACAGGCCGAGGCCATGCGCCGCCTGATCGACGAATTTGCCATGACCCACCAACAAGTGGCTGATGTGCTGGGCTTATCGCGCCCCATGGTCAGCAACGCCCTGCGCCTGCTCGAACTGGCGCCCCCCGTTCGCGCGCAGTTGCAGCAGCGGGCGCTGGATACCGGCCACGCCCGCGCCTTGGTGATTTTGCCGGTCGAAGATCAAATCGCCTTGGCCGAAAAAATCATTGCCCGATCGTTGACCGTGCGCCAAGTCGAGCAGATGGTGCGCCAGCGGCAACACCCCGCCGAACCGAAGCCGCCCGTGGCGCTCGACCCGGACACGGAACGGCTGATGAATGCCTTGTCGGATGCGCTCGGCGTACCGGTCGCGTGGCAAGCTGGTAGCGGCTCGCGGGGCGTGTTACGGATCACCATTGATGACCTGGGGCAACTGGATGCGGTCGTTGCGCGGTTACTCGCCCCGACCGAATAAGCCCCGGCGAGTTCCATAGCCACGGCAACAGTTGTTGGGCGGGGAAGATGCCGGTACACTAGCCGGCAATTTTTTGGCCGTCAGACAACCGCTTTAGATCGGCGTCCGCCTCGGTGGGTCATGGGAATCCTGAAGGAATGCACGGAATGACCGAGCCGCAACGCAAACCCCGCGCGCCTGAGCACCCGCCGGAAGGGTATTTCGCCGTCCGGCTGCGCGGGCTGATGAATGTCGGCGCCGGCAATGTGTTTGCCTCCAGCGTGATCGCAGGGTTGCTGCTGGGCTACGGCGTGGACTACTGGCTCGGTACCGCGCCACTGGCCATGTTGGCCGGCGGATTGTTGGGATTTATCGGCGGCATGCACAATGCGCACCGCCTGATGCAGGCGCAGCAACATGACCCGAATGGCTGAAGGCATTGCCCGCCGAGGGCGGCTGGTGCTGATGGTGCAGATTCTGTTGGCCGTGCCGCTGGCCTTAGGGCTGTGGGCGGGCATCGGTCGCGAAGCGGCGCTGGGCGCCCTCGGCGGCGGCGCGATTGCGATGATTTTGATGGGCATGCTGCGGTGGACGATGCAGCGCGCGACCGTGTTGGCGGTCGAGGCACCCAAGGACAGCTTGAATCTCATGTACGCCGGCGCGGCGCTGCGATTCATCGCCCTGATTCTGTTATTTGCTGTGGCGCTGGGCGGGTTGAAGTTATCGCCCGCGCCCACCGTGGGGGGCTTTGTTCTGGCCATGCTGGGCGGCGCCATTGCGTCGCGCGGCGGTAAAGATTCCGGCCGGCCCGCGAGTAAAACCGATTTGACTTTGGATTGAGGAGAATTGTTGTGGCTACAGAGAATGCCGGTAGCGGCTCAGTCGAGTACATCCAGCACCATTTGACCAACCTATCGGTGGGTCACGGGTTCTGGCAGCTCAACATCGACACCCTGATTTTCAGCTTTTTGCTGGGCGGCGTGATTTTATTGGTGGCGCGGAAAATCGGCCAAACCATGCGGGCAGAAACGCCAGGCAAGCTGCAAAATGCCGTCGAAGGGATTTTGGAGTTTGTCGAAGGCCAAGTGCGCGACTCGTTCGGTGGCCGCGCGCCCAATCTGGTTGCGCCCTTGGCGTTGACGATCCTGCTTTGGGTTTGGCTCATGAACTTCATGGACTTACTCCCGATCGACCTGCTGCCTGCGATTGCGCACGGCCTCGGCGTGCCGCATCTGAAAGTGGTGCCGACAACGGATTTGAACACCCCGCTGGCGATGGCCTTGGTGGTATTCGCGCTGAGCATCTTCTACAACCTGAAGGTGAAAGGGCTCGGTGGCTACATCAAAATGTTCCTGTTCCACCCGTTCGGCAAATTCTTCATTCCCATCAATGTCGTCATGACTCTGATCGAAGAACTGGCCAAGCCGATCAGCCTCGGCCTGCGGTTGTTCGGTAACATGTTCGCCGGTGAACTCGTGTTCATGTTGATCGCGCTGCTGACGCTGGGCGCCACCCTGAGTGCCGGGCTGCTGATTTGGTTCCCGCTGCAAGTGGTGCTGGATCTGGCGTGGTTGATCTTCCACATTCTGGTAATTTCGCTGCAAGCCTTCATCTTCATGGTGTTGACCATCGTCTACTTGGGCATGGCGCATGTGGATGCGGATTCGCACTGAGTTTTGTTTGTTGTTTGAGTTTGTGTTTTTCACTGTTTGACTGAGGAGAGAAGAAATGACCCCTGAAATGCTCGCGATGATCTATGCCTACACAGCCGTAGGCGTTGGTGTGATTCTGGCCGCTGCCGGCCTGGGTTCAGCCATTGGCTGGGGCTTGATCTGCTCGAAAACCCTCGAAGGGATCGCGCGTCAACCGGAAATGCGCCCGCAACTGATGACCAACATGTTCATCTTCGCCGGCCTGATGGAATCTTTCCCGTTCATCATTCTGGCATTCGCCATGTGGTTCCTGTTTGCTAACCCGTTCGTGGGCGCACTCGCTTCTGCCATCGGCGCAATCGCGAAGTAATCTCAGGTGGCGCGCGGCGGCCGTGGCTGGGTTTCAGCCTCGGCCGTTTGTCTGAACGCGCCATTCCGTGAATCTGCACCATCGAGGGTTGCTCATGAATATCAACATCACACTCGTCGCGCAAATCATCGCGTTTGTAGTGCTCGTGTGGTTGGTCAGCAAATATCTCTGGAC
>DYMR01000170.1 GCA_020721485.1 Halothiobacillus neapolitanus
GCCGCACTGCCCGACTTGGGTCTGCCGGTGATGGTCAAGCCCGTGGCGGAAGGCTCCAGTGTGGGCGTGTCGAAGGTCAATACCGCCGCTGAGCTGTTGCCGGCTTTCGACAACGCCTTCGCCCACGGCGGGCGGGTGCTGATGGAGCGCTACATTCGCGGCGCGGAATTCACCGTATCCATTTTGAATGGCCGCGCGCTGCCGGTGATTCGCCTGGCCACACCGCACGAGTTTTACGATTTCGACGCCAAATATCTGGCGAACGACACCGAATACCACATTCCGTGCGGGCTGACCGCCGAGGCCGAAGCGCAGATGCAACGCACCGCGCTGTCGGCATTCGAAGCCATGGGCGGCGCGGGTTGGGGGCGGGTGGATTTCATGCGCGATGAAGCGGGGCAGGATTGGTTGATCGAGGTCAACACGGTGCCGGGCATGACCGATCATTCGCTGGTGCCGATGGCGGCGCGCGCGGTGGGCTTGCCCATCGAGGCGTTGTGCCTTGAGATTTTGGCGCAAACCCTGCGCACACCCACCGCAGGCGGGGCGCAGTAATGGTCATCGCCCGCACCAATCAAGCCAAACGCAAAGCGCCGCCGATTGCCGAGCAATTTGCGCCGTTGCTGGCTTGGCTGGCGGCCTTTTTGAATCGGTTGCTGAATTGGTCGCTGGCGCTGGCCTTACTCGGATTGATGGCGTTGGCGGGTTGGGGCATATGGCAAAAATTGCAACAGCCGATCAATCAAGTGGAGGTCATCGGCGGCACAGCCGTGGTGCCTGCTGCGTGGGTGCAAAATCAGCTCAAGCCGTGGATTGGGCAGGATATTTGGCGGGTCGATCTGGCGGCGCTGCAAAAACAGTTGGAACAAAACACTTGGTTGACGCAGGTGTTCGTGCAGCGGGTGTGGCCGAATCAATTGATCGTCCGCATCGGCGTGCACCAACCCATCGCGCGGTGGCAGGGGGCGGATTTGCTCGATGCCGACGGCACGGTGTTCACCCCCACGCCGATGCCGCACCTTTCGGCGCTGGTCGATTCGTTGCCCAACATTGGCGGCCCGGATGGTCGGCAATGGGTGGTGTGGGATCGGTATTTGAGCTTGAAACCGGCGCTGGCGGGCGTGGGTTTGGCGATGACCGGGCTGCTGGAAAACTCGCGCGGCTCGCTGGATGTGTTGCTGACCGATGGCGTGCGGATTCGCTTGGGCAGTCAGGACATCGAATCACGCTTGCAGCGATTTTTGGATGTGTATAACCGCACGCTGGCCGGCAAGCTCGACCAAGTGGCGGCCATCGACCTGCGCTACACCAACGGGTTCGCGGTGCAGTGGCGACCCGGCGCGGCGGCGCTGCTCAGTCAGCAAACCAAGCCGAAAACTTAACTTGAATTTTTGAACGGACAGCATCGAGAGAAACCCATGGCGATTGCAACACGAAAAACGGAACGAGATTTGGTGGTGGGGCTGGATGTTGGCACCAGCAAGGTGGCGGCGCTCGTGGGCGAATACGATGCCGACGGGAATTTGAGCCTGATCGGCTATGGCCAAGCACCCACCAGCAAGGGGCTGCGGCGCGGTTCGGTGGTGGATATTGAATCCACCTCGTTCGCCATTCAGCGCGCGGTGGATGCCGCTGCGGCCATGTCGAACTGCGAGATCGGCTCGGTGTGGGTTGGCGTGGCGGGCGATCATGTCATCAGCATTGATTCCAAAGGCATGACCGGCACCGGCGGGCGCGAAATCACCGCCGCCGATATTGCCCAAGTCGTGCAATCGGCCAAGGCGGTCAAAATTCCCGACGGCCAGCAAATTCTGTACAGCGAACCGCAGGAATACCGCATCGACGGCCAAGACGGTATCCGCAAGCCGCAAGGCATGACCGGTCATCGTTTGGAGGCGGATGTCCACATCGTGACCACCGCCATCAACAATGTGCGCAACATCATCAAATGCGTGGAGCGCTGCGGTCTGGCCGTGACCGGCACCAAGCTCGATCCCATCGCCGCCGCCGCCGCCGTGCTCAATGACGATGAGAAAGAATTGGGCGTGGCTTTGGTGGACATCGGCGGCGGCACCACCGACATCGCCATCTACTTCCGGGGCGCACTGCGCTACACCTCGGTGCTGCCCATCGCGGGCGAGCAAATCACCAACGACTTGGCCTACGGGCTCACCACGCCGCCGGCACAGGCCGAAGACATCAAGCGCCGCTTCGCCAACTTAAACCCGCTGGATGAGCGGCAAATGGCGGAGGAAGTCGAAGTGCCGGGCGTGAGCGGTCGTCAGCCCCGGCGCATTTCGCGCGATACGATGATGCGCATTTGCCGCCCTCGGGTGGAGGAAATTCTCGGCTACATCCGCGAATCGCTGCGCAGTTCGGGCTATCACGAAATGATTAATGCCGGTGTGGTGCTCACCGGTGGCACGGCGGCCATGCCCGGCTTGGTCGAACTGTGCGAAGACTTCCTGCAAATGCCGACTCGGCTCGGCATTCCGCAGGGGGTGCATGGCAACCACGAATCCCTCGCCAATCCGGCCAACGCCACTGGCGTCGGCCTGTTGTTGCTCGGCCGATATGCCGATGCCGAAGCGAGCCAAACCACCGAAACCCGTTCGATGGACCCTTGGACCGACCGTGCGCGGCGCTGGTTTAAGGAAATGTTTTAACCCCACCCCGGTTTTTTTAACCAAACCCCCAATGGTTTTTTGACTGACCCCCTTGTTTGATGAACCCTGTTTGATTACCCCAAAGGAGACGACACCATGAGCAGCTGGACAATGGCAGAAGCCCAACTCGACAACGCAAAAATCAAAGTCATCGGCGTCGGCGGCGGCGGCGGCAACGCCGTGGCGCACATGCTGACCAAAGACTTGGAAGGCATTGATTACATCTGTGCGAATACCGACGCCCAAGCCTTACGCAAAACGCAAGCCGATGCCATGTTGCAACTCGGCGGCAACATCACCAAAGGGCTGGGCGCCGGCGCCGATCCCGAACTGGGTCGCCAAGCCGCGTTGGAAGACCGCGAGCAAATTCAAGAAGCCATCAAAGATGCGAACATGCTGTTCATCACCACCGGCATGGGCGGCGGCACCGGCACCGGCGCCGCGCCGGTCATCGCGCAAATCGCTAAAGACATGAACATTCTGACCGTCGCCGTGGTCACGCGCCCGTTCGGTTTTGAAGGCAAAGTGCGTGCGGCGTCGGCAAATGCGGGCATCGCTGAGTTGGAGAAACATGTGGATTCTCTGATCGTCATCCCGAACGACAAGCTCACCACCGTCATGGGCAAGAGTGCCTCTCTGCGCGATGCTTTCAACGCCGCCAACGAAGTGCTGTACACCGCTGTCGCGGGGATCAGCGAGCTGATTACCCGTCCCGGCATGATTAACCTCGACTTCGCCGATGTGCGCACCATCATGACTGAACGCGGTGTCTCGATGATGGGTAGCGGCATGGGAACGGGCGATAACCGCGCGGCCGAAGCCGCTGAAGCCGCCATCCACAGCCCGTTGCTGGACGATACCTATCTCGAAGGCGCCAAAGGGATTCTGGTCAACATCATCTCCAACGGTGACATGAGCATTGGCGAATATGAAGAGATCGGCAATCTCATGCATGCGCTGGCTGGCGATGATGCCGTGGTCAAATTGGGCACCTCCGTGGACGAAAGTCTCGAAGGCGCGCTGCGTGTCACACTGGTAGCCACCGGTCTGCGTCGTCAAGGCGCAAGCATCGAAGAAGCCCGCAAGCCGAAAGTGGTGGTGAACAACGACGCCCCGCGCGCCAACACCGTCATCGAGGGCTACCACGACGCCGCGCACAGCATCACCCACCGTCAACCCGTGGCGCGGGTGCACGGCAACGCGGCGATTGATGTGAATATGGTCGATATTCCTTCATTCTTGCGTCAGCAAGCCGACTGAGCCGCGACGATCGACCGATGCGGGCGCGCGCGATTTGCAGGCTGTTGAACAATGGTTTCAACATCCTGTTAGGGGTTAGCCCCTGACGCGTGCAAACTCCTTCACACCGCCGGTGGCACAGCGGTTGTACTGATCGTCTCCGGTTCAGCCGGTATCGCCACCGCCGACAGCGGACAACCGCCCCACAGAATTGGGTCTGTGGGGCGGTTTTTTTTCGTCTTGAGTTCTTGAAAACCCGCCTCAGCACCCTGTTCGGTAAAAAAGAGCGAAGTGCCAAGCCGCTA
>DYMR01000010.1 GCA_020721485.1 Halothiobacillus neapolitanus
CAACCCGTCCGGGGTCGCGGGGCAACGCGACCCGCTTCGCCCCCCTCAAGGGGGAAGGATACGCATGGCCAGAACCATCGCTTGGCCTTCCACCCCCACCCCAACCCTCCCCCCCTCAAGGGGGAGGGAGTCAAACAGCCCAAGGCAACGCGACCCGGTTCGCATCACCTCAAGGGGAGGGAGTCACGCAGCCCAAAACAATGCGAACCGCTTCCCCCTCAAAGTGTGCGGGTGAGTTCAACATCACGGTTAGGGCAATGCGGCACGATGGGGATCATCGGCAGCGCTTTCGGGCGACGAAACACAGGTCTTCGGCTCTTCGCAGCCGCACACGCGATTGCGTCCGCCCGATTTCGCGCGGTACAGCGCCCGATCCGCGCGGCTCAGCGCTTCGCTGGCATTGGCCACTTGCTCCATTAAATCGCAGACGCCGATGCTCACGGTGCAATGCACTTCGCCGTCTTCGGTTGGCACCCGCATCGCCGCCACCGCTTGCCGCAGGCGATCGGCAATTTCAAACGCGCCCCGGCAGGGGGTATTCGGCAAGAGCACCGCAAATTCTTCGCCGCCCAGTCGTCCGCAAATATCCGGGCGGCGTAATTTTTCACGCAGTAAGCCGGAAAACGCGCGCAGCAACGCATCCCCCGCCGCGTGGCCGTGGGTGTCGTTGACTTGCTTGAAGTGGTCGATGTCGAGCATCAACACGCTGGCGGGCAAGGCGTACCGACCGGCGCGGGAAAACTCTTCATCCAGGCGTTCGATGAACGCGCGGCGATTAGCCAAGCCGGTCAGCTCGTCCGTGGTCGCCAGTCGCTCCAGTGCCGCCTCGTGTTGTTTCATCTCGCTGATGTCGGAAAACACCACCACGAGGCCGTTTTTTTCCACATCAAATTCATCGGGCAGCACCGTGACCGACCAACGCACCGGAAACGCGCCTTCGCCCTGTCGATAAAATTCCGATTGCACGCCCGTGCGGCTGCGGCCATCGGTCAACGCGGTCAAAAAGTTCGATTCGGGCAATGCGCTGCCATACACCACGGCAGCCGGGCGACCCGTGAAGGATTGCCCGGTCAGCCCCAGCAGGTGCCGCGCGGCCGGATTGGCGAAGCTGATGTGCCCTTCGGCATCGACCCCGATAATCCCTTCCGCGACGGTACGCAACACCGCCGCATCCCGACGACTGGAACGAGCCACGGCTTGTTCGGCGGCGACGCGCTCGGTCACATCTTGCAACGAGCCTTCAATGCGCAACACGGCAGGCGTTTCGGTCAATCGTGTCACCGACCAACTCATCCAGCGTTCTTTGCCATCCCGCCGGCGCATCAGCACATCGCGGCGAATGTCGATCAGCACGCCGCGCGCCAAATCGGACAACAGGCCAATGAGTCGGGGGCGATCCGGCACCGCCACCGCCGAGATCAATCCCGCCAAGGCCGCCAGTACCGGCGGCACCAAACCGGCCTCGCGCTGAGCGCCCGGTGCATCCACCGGAAACCACTGCCGCAGGTTGTCCGACCAAGTCAACGCATCCTGCGCCAAATCGCCGGCGAAGTACCCCAGTTGAGCAACTTCGGTCACTTGCAGCAGGCGGTGGCTGGTTTGTTGCAGGGTCAACAATTGCTGACGCTGCGCGCTGAGATCGGTACCCAGCCCGACAATCAACGACACCGCACCGTCGGCATCGAAAATCGGCGTCAACACCATATCCAAATAGCGCTGCACGCCCAGCCATTCGCCAAACTGCACATAATTAACCGGCGCGCGGCGTGCCACGCATTCGCGGTAATTTTCGATCAGCCAATCGGCCAATTCCGTTGGGAATAATTCGTGCGGACGGCGGCGGCTGTATTGGCCGGGGGTAAATCCGGTCAATTTCTCGTGGCGCTGGTTATTCGCCAAAAACATGAATTCGCCATCGGGCTCCACGCCCACCACAAAAACCAGTGCCTCCACATGGTCGAAAATCGAGCGATACAGTTGCTCGCTTTCCCGCAGGCGTTGTTCGATCAAGACCCGCTCATGCACATCGCGCGTCACGCTTTGCAGGCTGGCGCCGCCGACGATGAATTCGCCGGTAAAGCGGGCAAAACAAGTTTCCAGCCAGCGCCATTCGCCCGACGGCAAACAAAATTTGTAGATCAGACTGCGCCCGACCCAAGCCTCCGCGCCCTGCGCGCGCAACGCCAGCCAGCGCTGCCAAGCATCGGGGTGCAACCAGCGCTCCATCGGTTCGGCCAATAATTGTTCGGGCTTGTAGCCAAGCAGGTTGCGGGTCGAAGGGCTAAGCCACAGCAAGCGCCCATCCGGCGCGTGCAGGGCAATCACCTCTTGCAAATTTTGCGTGATGAGCCGATAACGCTGCTCTTCGCGCTCCAATTGAAAGCGCATCTGAATTTGCGATTCGATATTGATCATGCTGCCGACCAGCCAACGCGGCGCGCCGGACTCATCCCGCAGCACACGGGCGGAATCCGCCACCCAAATATACTGGCCGCTGCCATGCAGGAACCGATAGCGCCGAATCATGCCCTCATCCGGCCAGCGGTCATACTCGGAAGCGGCCATCACCGACGCGACATCTTCCGGATGCAGGTGCGCACGCCACCACGGGGTCAGCACGGGAATCTGCGCGGGGTCGTGACCGAATACGCTCAAGAGGTTGGCGCTGATGTCACCCCGACCTGAGCCCGCGCCCGCGCCCGCCCCCGCGCCCGCGCCCGCGACAGCACTCGAATCATCGCAATTCGCCGCCAAATCCACCCGGTACAACACGACCGGACTTTGCGCCCACCACGAGAATGTGTCAGCGCCGCCGGGCGGCGATCCCGCTTGCGCAGCAGACGGCAACGAGGGCACGGGGCAGGCAGCGCGGTGCGGCAACCAACGGAGCAACAAGCCCACCGCCAAAAGCCCGAGCCAGAACGGCCAACCGGGCGACCACGCAAAACCCAGCCCGATCAAGGCGAGCACCACCATGCCGATCCGCGCGGCGGACGCAGCCCAGCGACAGCGCCGCCCCTGCCAAGGGCAACGCCGACCCGCGCGCTCGTCCTGATGCCCCGTCATACGCCGTACCCCGTCAGATTGATGACCGCTACTAATCCGATAGAAAATAACATGAAGCGTTCAAAAATATCCCACGATGACGCTATTCCATTAAATATTTTTTCCCAACAAAAAACCCGCCAAGTTGGCGGGTTTTTCTCAATCGCAAGCGCTGAACAAACTCAGCCCCTCAAACCATCCTGCACGCAGGATTATTTGATTTGTTGTTTCAGGCTGCCGGACTCGTAGCGCTTGTACATGTCTTCCAAGTTGATCGGCTTGATCAACGAGCCTTTGCCCGCTGCGCCAAACGCTTCGAAGCGTGCTTGGCAGATGCCTTTCATCGCTTTGGTGGCTTCTTTGAAGAATTTACGCGGGTCGAAGTTGGCTTTGTTTTCGGCCAAGTGCTTACGAATTGCGCCGGTTGAGGCCATCCGCAGGTCGGTGTCGATGTTGACTTTACGCACGCCGTGCTTGATGCCTTCAACGATTTCTTCCACCGGCACGCCGTAGGTTTGACCCATGTCGCCGCCGTAGCTGTTGATGATTTCGAGCCAATCTTCCGGCACAGAAGAAGAACCGTGCATCACCAAATGGGTGTTCGGGATGCGCGCGTGGATTTCTTTGATGCGGTCAATCCGCAGCACTTTGCCGGTCGGCTTTTGGGTGAATTTGTACGCGCCGTGGCTGGTGCCGATGGCGATGGCCAGGGCGTCCACATCGGTCATTTTCACGAATTGCGCAGCTTCTTCCGGGTCGGTCAACAGCATGGAGTGATCCAGCTCGCCTTCGGCGCCGTGGCCGTCTTCTTCGCCCATTTTGCCGGTTTCCAGTGAACCCAGGCAGCCGAGCTCGCCTTCGACCGATACGCCGACGGAGTGCGCCATTTCGGCCACTTTGCGGGTGACATCGACATTGTATTCAAAGGAAGACGGGGTCTTCATGTCCGGCATCAAGGAGCCGTCCATCATCACAGATGAAAAGCCCGATTGAATGGAACGGAAGCAGACACCCGGATCAGCGCCGTGATCTTGGTGCATGACCACCGGCACATTCGGGTACATTTCGACCGCTGCCAGCACCAAATGGCGCAGGAACGGTTCGCCCGCGTAGGAACGCGCACCGGCAGAACCTTGCAGAATCACCGGGCTATCCACCGCAGCAGCAGCCTGCATGATCGCGTGGATTTGTTCCATGTTATTGACATTGAATGCCGGCATGCCGTAGCTGTGTTCGGCCGCGTGATCCAGCAATTGACGAAGTGAAATGAGCGCCATCAAGCTTCTCCCTATATCAGGTTAAATAAACAAACATCAGTCGGGCTTCCGGTGACGGGTCGAGCCATTCCACGAATCGGCTCAACCACCCAGCCGGAAGAGTGTGCGGACTTATTCCGCGTTGATCAACTGGCCAACCCGCACAATTTTCATGGCATTGGTGCCGCCCATGTGCCCCATGAGATCGCCTTTGGTGATGATGACCAAATCGCCATCATCCAAGCGCTCCATGTCTTTCAGCACTTCAATCACCATGCGGTTGACTTCGGCGTGGTCGGTGCTTGAATACGGGAAGTGCACCGCCTGCACGCCGCGATACAACGCGCAACGGCGCGCCGTTTCTTCGCTGCGGGTGAACGCATAAATCGGGATTTCGGTGCTCACGCGCGACATCCACAAACCGGTGGCGCCGGATTCGGTCAGAGCGACAATCGCCGCGACCGACAAATGATTGGCGGTGTAAATCGCCGAATAGGCAATGGCTTGATCGACGCGCTCAAACGGAATATCGAGCGGCGGCTGGTTGCGCTTGGCATCAATCTGATATTCCGCCCGATGGCAAATGCGCGCCATGGTTTCGACCACCTTGATCGGGTGTTGCCCGGCCGCGGTTTCAGCCGACAACATCACCGCATCCGTGCCATCGAGCACGGCGTTGGCGACATCGAACACCTCCGCCCGCGTCGGGATCGGGTTGGTGATCATCGTTTCCATCATTTGGGTGGCGGTGATGACCGGGCGGTTCATGTCGCGCGCAATGCGGATGAACGCTTTCTGCACGGCAGGCAGCTCGGCATCGCCAATCTCAACACCCAAATCACCGCGCGCGATCATGATGGCATCGGAGGCCTGGATAATATCCCGAATGCAATCAATGGCTTCTGCCCGTTCGATTTTCGCCACGATGTGCGCGCTGCACCCGGCCGCCTGCAACAGACGGCGGGCTTCGTGGATGTCTTCCCCGGTGCGGGGGAACGACACGGCGATGTAGTCCACGCCAATGGCGGCCGCGGTTTTAATGTCTTCCCGATCTTTCTCGGTAATCGCCGGTGCCGACAAACCACCGCCTTGACGGTTGATGCCTTTGTTGTTCGACAAATCGCCGCCGACCAGCACGGTGGTGCTGATGCGGTTGCCGACGACTTTTTCCACCCGCAGCACAATGCGGCCATCGTCGAGCAACAGCACATCGCCCGCCTTCGAATCCGTCACCAAGGCTTTGTAGGTAATGCCGACGACGGTTTCATCGCCGGAATCCCGATCCAGATCGGCATCGAGATCAAACGCGGCGCCATTGGCCAGCACGACCTTGCCATTTTTGAAGCGGTCGATGCGGATTTTCGGCCCCTGCAAATCGCCCAGAATGGCGACATAACGGCCTTGCGCCTTCGCCGCCGCGCGCACCATATCGGCACGGTGCTGGTGGTCTGCGGCCTTGCCATGCGAAAAGTTGAGGCGCACCACATCGACACCGGCTGCCACCAAACCAGAGATGACCTCCGGCGTATCGCTGGCAGGTCCCAGCGTGGCAACGATTTTCGTGCGGCGCGAAGTGGAAAGATAACCCGGCGGGTTCATCGTGTGCATGATGGATCCTTGTATGAAGGTCGGTGGCTAAAAACGCCGCCCTGTTCAAAAACTTCTCGGCACAGAATGTACCTGAAAGTTAGCCACCGCGCGCGTGCAGTTGATTGATCGTCGCGCGGTGGAATATTCGGAGCGAGTCCGCCAGCGTGGGCGAACCCGGATCGGTCAGGCATCAGCCACGCGCGCGTTCTTCGAGAATGGCGACCGCCGGCAGGGTTTTGCCTTCCAGATATTCCAGGAACGCGCCGCCCGCTGTGGAGATGTAACTCACGCGATCGAAGATGTCGTATTTCTGAATCGCCGCGATGGTGTCTCCGCCGCCCGCCAAGGTGAACGCTTGGGTGTTGGCAATCGCCATGGCGATGGTTTTGGTGCCTTCGCCAAATTGATCGAACTCGAACACGCCCACAGGGCCGTTCCACACCACGGTGCCGGCCTTCATGATGATGTCGGCGAGTTCTTGGGCAGATTTCGGGCCGATGTCGAAGATCATGTCGTCTTCAGCCACTTCGCCCACGGCTTTGAGGACAGCCGGCTCGTTCGGGTCGAATTTTTTACCGCAAACCACATCGACAGCCACCGGAATCCGCGCGCCCCGGTCGTTCATTTTGCTCATCAAGGCTTGCGCGGTCGGCAGCAGATCGATTTCGCACAGGGATTTGCCAACTTCACCGCCGGTGGCCTTGATGAAGGTATTGGCAATGCCGCCGCCCACAACCAGTTGATCGACTTTGTCGGACAGCGATTCGAGCACGGTCAGTTTGGTGGACACTTTCGAGCCACCGACAATCGCCACCATCGGGCGCGCGGGATTGGCCAAGGCTTTGTCCAACGCTTCCAGTTCTTCGGCCAGTAGCAAACCAGCACAGGCGACCGGCGCATATTTCGCCACGCCGTGGGTAGAACCTTCCGCGCGGTGGGCGGTGCCGAAGGCATCCATCACGAACACATCGCAGAGCGCGGCGTATTTTTTGGCGGTGTCATCCAGATTTTTCTTTTCGCCGACATTGAAGCGCACATTTTCCAGCAGCACGACCTCGCCCGCAGCCACATCGAAACCGCCGTTCAGCCAGTCTTTAATCAGACGAACCGGCTTGTTGAGCTTGGCCGCCATGTCGGCGGCGACCGGTGCCAGCGAATTTTCTTCGGAATACACGCCTTCTTCCGGGCGACCGAGGTGCGAGGTGACCATGACTTTCGCGCCCGCGTTCACGCAGTGGGCGATGGTGCCCATGGAGGCGGCAATCCGCGCATCGGAGGTGACTTTGCCGTCTTTGACCGGCACATTCAGGTCGGCACGAATCAGAACCCGCTTACCGGCCAAATCCAGATTGCTCATCCGCAGAAAATTCGCCATCTCACACCCCTTAAGATTCAAAATGAAAAAACAGTTGGGTTTATTGGGAACACAAACCGAACAGTTTTCAATGGGTTGGCGCGCGACTCCGTGAGCCGACGCGCCAGCCAGCGATTAACCGACCGCCTTGACCATGCGCATCAAGTTGCAGGTGTACCCGTATTCGTTGTCATACCAGGCCACCAGTTTCACAAAGGTGGAATCCAGCATGATGCCGGCGGTTGAATCGAACACCGAAGGCGCGCTCACGCCACGGAAATCGGTAGAAACCACGGCCTCGGCGGTGTAGCCGAGTACGCCTTTGAGCTCGCCTTCAGAGGCGGTTTTCATCGCGGCGCAAATCGCCTCGTATGAGGTTTCTTTGTTGAGCTCGACGGTCAAATCGACCACGGACACATCGGAAGTCGGCACGCGGAACGCCATGCCGGTCAGCTTGCCTTTGAGTTCTGGCAACACCACGCCCACGGCTTTGGCCGCGCCGGTGGACGACGGAATGATGTTTTCCAGAATGCCGCGACCGCCGCGCCAATCTTTAGAGGACGGGCCATCCACGGTTTTTTGCGTGGCGGTGGCTGCGTGCACGGTGGTCATCAGGCCGCGTTTGATGCCGAAGGCATCGTTCAGCACTTTGGCCATCGGCGCCAAGCCGTTGGTGGTGCAGGAAGCGGCAGAGATGATGGCTTGACCCGCGTAGGTTTTGTGGTTGACGCCGTAGACGAACATCGGGGTTGCATCTTTGGACGGCGCCGATTGCACAACTTTTTTCGCGCCGGCTTTCAAGTGGGCTTGGCAGGTTTCTTCGGTCAAGAAGAAGCCGGTGGATTCCACCACCACATCCACGCCGACATCGCCCCATTTCAGGTTAGCCGGATCGCGTTCAGCGGTCAGGCGGATTTTTTTGCCGTTGACCACCATAGAATCGCCGTCAACCGACACTTCGCCTTTGAAACGGCCATGCACGGAATCGTATTTGAGCATGTACGCCAGATATTCCGGTTCCAGCAGGTCGTTGATGGCAACGATTTCAATGTTGGAAAACTCGGCTTCTTGGAATGCCGCACGGAACACCATGCGACCGATACGACCGAACCCGTTGATACCTACTTTAATGGTCATGTCTAAAACCCCTGTTGTGAAATATGTACTTCTTGACGACGCCCGCGATGGTTCCGCAGGCGCTCGTGCTGATGCTGGGACGAATTAACCCAATGAGTTGGCTGTCGCCACCACATTGTCCACGGTGAAGCCGAACATTTTGAACAGCTCGCCCGCCGGTGCCGATTCCCCGAAGGTGTCGATGCCGACGACTTTGCCATCCAAGCCGACATATTTACCCCAGAAGCCCGTGACCCCGGCTTCAACCGCGACGCGCGCGCGCACCGCAGAAGGCAACACCGATTCGCGGTAGGCCGCGTCTTGCGCATCGAAGGCTTCGGTGCAGGGCATGGAAACCACGCGCACTTTCTTGCCGGTGAGTTTTTCCGCAGCCGCCGTTGCCAGCGAGACTTCTGAACCGGTGGCGATCAGGATCAGATCCGGCGTGCCGGCGCAATCGCGCAGCACATACCCGCCGCGTGCGATGTTGGCGATTTGTTCGGCAGAACGCGCTTGATGCGTCAGGTTTTGACGAGAGAAAATCAGGGTGCTCGGCGCATCACGACGCAACACGGCCGACTTCCACGCCACGGCAGATTCCACCGCATCGCAAGGACGCCAAGTATTCATGCGCGGGATCATGCGCAGGGTGGCAATTTGCTCAACCGGTTGGTGGGTCGGGCCGTCTTCGCCCAAGCCGATGGAATCGTGGGTGTAGACGAAGATCGAGCCGATTTTCATCAGCGCGGCCATGCGCAGGGCATTACGGGCGTATTCGGAGAACATCAGGAAGGTGGCAGCGAACGGCACGAAACCGCCGTGCAACACCATGCCGTTCATGATCGCGGACATGCCGAATTCACGCACGCCGTAGTGGATGTAGTTGGCATCCGATTCGGTGGCGGACAACGCGCGGCAGCCTTTCCAGGTCGTCAGGTTAGACGGTGCCAAGTCGGCAGAACCACCCACCACTTCGGGCAGGATGGCCGCAATCGCGGTGATGCTGTTTTGCGAGGCTTTACGGCTGGCGATGGTTTCGCCTTTGGCCGCCACTTCGGCAATGAACGCGTCCATTTTGGCCGCGAATTCTGCCGGCAAGTCGCCCGCCAAACGGCGTTTGAGTTCGGCGGCTTCTGCCGGATAGGCTTTGGCATAGGCGGCCATGGTGTCGTTCCAGCCGGCTTCTTGCACAGCGCCTTTTTCAGTGGCATCCCAACCGGCATACACTTCCGCCGGAATGACGAACGGCTCGTGGTGCCAACCCAAATTTTCGCGGGTGGCCTTCACTTCAGCTTCGCCCAGCGCGGCGCCGTGGCAATCGTGCGTGCCGCAGAGGTTTGGCGCGCCAAAGCCGATCACGGTTTTGGTGCAGATCAGGGTGGGTTTGTCGTTGACGGCGCGCGCTTCGCGGATGGCGGCATCAATGGCTTCGGCGTCGTGGCCGTCCACATTGCGCACCACATGCCAGCCGTAGGCTTCAAAGCGACCCGGTGTGTCATCGGTGAACCAGCCTTCCACATGCCCGTCAATGGAAATGCCGTTGTCGTCGTAGAACGCGACCAGCTTGCCCAAGCCGAGCGTGCCCGCCAATGAACAGGCTTCATGCGAAATGCCTTCCATCATGCAGCCGTCGCCCAAGAAGCAGTAGGTGTAGTGATCCACCACGCTGTGGCCCGGCTTGTTGAATTGGCCCGCCAGCATTTTTTCTGCCATCGCCATGCCCACGGCATTGGTAATGCCCTGCCCCAAGGGGCCGGTGGTGGTTTCTACGCCAGCGGTGTAGCCGTATTCCGGATGACCCGGCGTTTGGGAGTGCAGTTGACGGAATTGCTTGAGCTCGTCCATCGGCAGGTTGTAGCCGGAGAGGTGCAGCAGAGAATAAATCAGCATCGAGCCGTGGCCGTTGGAGAGCACGAAGCGATCACGATTCGACCATTGCGGGTTTTTCGGGTTGTGCTTGAGGTAGCTGTTCCACAGCACCTCAGCAATATCCGCCATGCCCATCGGGGCGCCCGGGTGACCTGAGTTGGCCTTTTGCACGGCGTCCATGCTCAGGGCGCGAATCGCATTGGCCAGTTCTCTACGCGTGGACATAAGTCTCTCCAGTCTGATGAAAATTTGGGGTTCGCGGCATTGCGAATTCAGGGGATACGAACGCCGCCCCAGCAGTGCTGCTAGGCGGCGGACAAATTCATCGCATTGTCACCATAATTGCGCCGGTTGGCAACCAAGGCGAACGATGCGGCGGACGCCATCAATCGACTTCCGGCTCGCGCTCCGGCATCCATTTGATCGAGCAACCCATCGACGGCCATTGCTCGCTCGGCCCCACCCCGGTCTGCGCGATTTGGCGCATGGCTTCGAACAGTTCGCGGGGCGCATCCGGCTGCGAGGCCTTGCCCGAAGCGTCCATCCGTCCTCGGTATTGCAGGCGCAAATCTTTGTTGTAGCCGAAGAAATCCGGCGTACACACCGCACCGAACGCCCGCGCCACTTCTTGCGTTTCGTCATGCAAATAGGGGAACGGGAACTGCCATTCATCGGCCAAACGGCGCATATTTTCCGCAGAATCTTCCGGGTATTGTTCGGCATCGTTCGACGAAATTGCGACCGTATGCACGCCCAGCAGCCGCAGTTCCGCCGCATCGCGCACGATTTTCGGCAGAATCGCCTGCACATAGGGGCAATGGTTGCAGATGAACATCACCAGCAAGCCGTTGGGGCCGACCAAATCATCGAGATACCACAGGCGCTCACGGGTATCGGCCAACACAAAATCCGGCACCGGCTGATTAATTTCACCTATGGGGGTGGTCATACGAACCATTGGACAAACCTCGTTCTTTACATTTTAGTGAACCGCCAAAAAAGGCGGTGGGCACCGTCGCGTCGCCACGATAACAAAAAATCCCTCAGGAGAAAGTCATGCGCAGTCACCCGGCATTCGGTCGTTTTTTCCATGCCATTTCCCGCCGCCTCGGCCTGCTGCTCGCCGCCAGCGCGCTGGTGTTGACAGGCGCGACAGCGGCTCAAGCCGCCCCGCCCCTCAAATTCGCCATTCCGCCGTTTTTGCCGCAAGCGGAATTGGAAAAATCGTTCGGCCCGTTGATCGAAAAAATCAGCAGCATGACCGGCACCCCGCTGCAACTCGAAACTTTTCCCAATTTTCTGGCGTTTTGGCAGGCCACCCGCACCGGATCGCCGTTCGACATTGTGCTCGATTCCGCACCGACCACCGATTTTCGCGCCAAGCGCCAACATTGGCAGGTGATCGCCAAACTCTCCGGCACCGTGACCCAGTCGTTGGTGACCGGGCCGAACGAGGCGGTGCTTGACCCCAGCGAACTCATCAACAAAAAAATCGCCGTGCAGCCCACACCCTCGGTCAGCGCCCTGACGCTGTATCAACTGTTCCCGAACCCGGTGCAACAGCCGGAATTGGTTTATGTGGATTCCAACCGCGAGGCGGCAGAAAAAGTGCTGAGTGGCGCGGTCATGGCGGCGGTCATCCCCACCCCGATCGCGGTCGGCTACCCCTCGCTCAACACCGTGACCACGACCGATCCGCTCCCCTTCCTGGCGGTGAGCGTCAGCCCGAATGTGCCGCCGGCCACCGTACAGGCGCTGCAAAAGGCATTGCTGAATCTGGACAAAACGCCCTCCGGCGAAGCGCTGCTCAAAGCCTCGCAACTGCGCCCCTTCGAAAAGGCCAGCAATGCCGATTACGCGGGCGATGAAAAATTGCTCGAAGGCACCTTCGGGTATTAATTTTGGGTGTTCACCGGCGGTTGAAACCACTTCTCAACTGCCGGTTAAAGAACGCGCTGAACCAGCCAACCCCGCCAGAGCCTGCTAAACTGCTGCGCTTTCGTCCGTACAATTCGTAACCCTAATTAGCAAGGCGCTTGAACCATGGGCATTTCCGCCGATACCACCCACCTGTTCACCTCTGAATCCGTGGCCGAAGGCCATCCGGACAAAATTGCCGATCAAATCTCCGATGCGGTGCTCGATGCGATTCTGGCAAAAGACCCGCGCGCGCGCGTCGCCTGCGAAACCTTGGTCAAAACCGGGTTTGTGGTGCTTGCCGGCGAGGTTACGACCTCGGCGTGGGTGGATGTGGACGAACTCGTGCGCAAGGTGATCGTCGATATTGGCTACGACAGCTCGGAACTGGGCTTCGACGGCAATACCTGCGGCGTGCTCAATGCCATCGGCAAACAATCGTCCGACATCGCTCAGGGCGTGGATCGGATGGTGGCGGAAGACCAAGGTGCGGGCGATCAGGGTTTAATGTTCGGCTACGCCACCAACGAAACCGAAGTTTTGATGCCCGCACCGATCACCTACGCGCACCGGCTGGTGCAGCGGCAGGCCGAGGTGCGCAAATCCGGTGAATTGGATTGGCTGCGCCCGGATGCCAAATCGCAGGTCACTTTCCGCTACCAGCACGGCAAGCCGGTCGGCATCGACGCGGTGGTGCTTTCCACCCAACACAGCCCAGACATTGCCCAAAGCGCGTTGCGCGAGGCGGTGATGGAGCTGATTATCCAGCCGACCCTGCCCGCCGAATGGCTGGATGCGCACACCAAATTCCACATCAACCCGACCGGCAATTTCGTGATTGGCGGCCCGGTGGGCGATTGCGGCCTGACGGGTCGCAAAATCATCGTCGATACCTACGGCGGCATGGCGCGGCACGGCGGCGGGGCGTTTTCCGGCAAAGATCCGTCCAAGGTGGATCGCTCTGCCGCCTACGCCGGGCGCTATGTGGCGAAGAACATCGTCGCCGCCGGGCTGGCCGACCGCTGCGAGATTCAAGTCTCTTATGCGATTGGCGTGGCCGAGCCGACTTCGATCAGCATCGACACCTTCGGCACCGGCAAAATCAGCGATCACCACATCACCCAACTGGTGCGCAGGCACTTTGATTTGCGCCCCTATGGCATCGTCAAAATGCTGGATTTGATCCGCCCGATCTACGGCAAAACCGCCGCCTACGGCCATTTCGGGCGCGAAGACGCCGACTTCACCTGGGAAAAAACCGACAAGGCCGCTGCCCTGCGCGCCGATGCCGGGCTATAATCACGCATCCAACCGGTCGCTCAAGGAGCGCTGCAATTCCCGCCCCGCGCGGGGATGAGGCTTGAGCGGTGGGTTTCCCCAGTTCAACGGCGCTCGCCAAACCTGCTTGCTTAACCGAGCAGGTTTTTTGTTGAACGGAGCACTGAAACATGACCCACGCACCCGCTGATTACAAAGTCGCCGATCTTTCTTTGGCTGAATTTGGCCGCAAAGAAATCCGCATTGCGGAAACTGAAATGCCCGCGCTGATGGCGATTCGCGCCAAATATCGCGCCGCGCAGCCGCTCAAGGGCGCGCGCGTGGTCGGCAGCCTGCACATGACCATTCAAACCGCCGTGTTGATCGAAACGCTGGTGGATTTGGGCGCCTCGGTGCGCTGGTCGTCCTGCAACATTTTTTCGACTCAGGACCACGCCGCCGCCGCGATTGCCGCTGCGGGCATTCCCGTGTTCGCCTGGAAAGGCGAAACCGAGGAAGAATACTGGTGGTGCATCGAGCAAACCGTAACCGGCCCGAATGGCTGGGCACCGAATTTGATTTTGGACGACGGCGGCGACTTGACCGGCCTGATTCACCAGAAACACCCCAACCTGCTCGCGGCCATTCACGGCGTTTCTGAAGAAACCACCACCGGCGTGCATCGCCTGTTAGACATGCTCAAAGAAGGCTCGCTGAAAATCCCGGCGATCAATGTGAACGATTCGGTCACCAAATCGAAAAACGACAACAAATACGGCTGCCGCCATTCCCTGAACGACGCGATCAAACGCGCCACCGACCACCTGCTTTCCGGCAAGCAGGCACTGGTCATTGGCTATGGCGATGTCGGCAAAGGCTCTGCCGCGTCCTTGCGCCAGGAAGGCATGATCGTCAAAGTCACCGAAATCGACCCGATCTGCGCCATGCAAGCTTGCATGGACGGCTACGAAGTCGTGTCGCCCTACCTCAACGGCCTGAACGACGGCAGCGCTGCCTGCGTGGACAAAACCCTGCTCGGCAAAATTGACCTAATCGTCACCACCACCGGCAATGTCACCGTCTGCGATGCGCCGATGCTGCAAGCGCTGAAAAACGGCGCGGTCGTCTGCAATATCGGCCACTTCGATAATGAAATCGACACCGCCTACATGCGCCAGCATTGGGCCTGGGACGAAGTGAAGCCGCAAGTGCATAAAATCTACCGCGACACCGCGCCGGGCAAAACGCCGGATGCCAGCAGCCTCAACTACCTGATCCTGCTTTCTGAAGGGCGCTTGGTGAATCTCGGCAACGCCACCGGCCACCCGAGCCGCATCATGGATGGCTCGTTCGCCAACCAAGTGCTGGCGCAATTGCATTTGTTCCACGCCAAATTTGCCGACCTGCCCGCCGCAGAAAAACCGGCGCAACTGCGGGTGGAAGTGCTGCCCAAAGCACTGGACGAAGAAGTGGCGCGCTACATGGTCGCAGGCTTCGGCGGCGTGCTCACGCGCATGACCCGTCAACAGGCCGACTACCTGGGCGTGCCGGTCGAAGGGCCGTACAAGGCCGACAGCTACCGCTACTGAGGGCGACACCATGAGCATTGCGCTGTCCTGCGAGTTCTTTCCACCCAAATCGGATGAAGGCGCAGCCAAACTCATGGGCGTGGCGGGGCAATTCGCCCAAGCCCTCGCGCCGGAGTATTTTTCCGTCACCTACGGGGCGGGCGGTTCCACTCAGGAACGCAGCTTCGCCACGGTGCGCGCCATTCAACAAGAGTCGGGCGTACCCGCCGCGCCGCATCTTTCCTGCATCGGCTCGACCCGCGAGGGCATTGCCGCGCTGCTGGACGATTACCGCGCGCTCGGCATTCGCCGCATCGTCGCCCTGCGCGGCGATTTGCCTTCGGGCATGCGCGACCCCGGCGATTTCCGCTATGCGAGCGAACTGGTCGCCTTCATCCGCGAACACAGCGGCGCGCACTTTCACATCGAAGTGGCCGCCTACCCGGAATTTCACCCGCAAGCGCTGAACGCCGAAGCCGATCTGCGGCACTTCAAGGAAAAAGTGGATGCCGGTGCCGATGGCGCGATCACGCAGTATTTCTACAGCATCGAGGCGTACAGCCGCTTTGTTGAAGACTGCACCCGGCGCGGCCTGACGATTCCGATCGTGCCCGGCATCATGCCGATCAGCAATTACACCCAGTTGGCGCGGTTCTCCGATGCCTGCGGCGCCGACTTGCCGCGCTGGCTGCGCAAACGGCTCGAAGCCTATGGCGACGATCTGCCCAGCCTGCGCGCCTTCGGGCATGAAGTGGTGGCCGCGCTCTGCACCCGCCTCGTCGAGGAAGGCGCGCCTGCGCTGCACTTCTACACCATGAATCAGGCCGAGCCGACAATGGCGCTGTGTCGCGATGCAGGGCTCTTGCCCACACGCTAATCCAAAACCTCAGCCCGCGCCCTCTCTCGGTCGATACTTCGGCAAGGCAACCATCCGGACATGGTTTGCCGCCGAACTCGTGTTATGTTCGGCAACGGTTGAATTGTTCACACATGGGGAGTCAGGACGATGGGTACCTTTGCGATTGTGTTACTGGTGCTGGCCGTGGCCACCATCTTCGCCGGCATCAAACAAGTGCCGCAGGGCATGATGTGGACGGTCGAGCGCTTCGGGCGCTACACCCGCACGCTGGAACCGGGGCTGAACCTGATCGTGCCGTACATCGACCGCATCGGGCGGCGCATCAATGTGATGGAACAGGTGCTCGATGTCGCCTCGCAGGAGATCATTACTCGCGACAACGCGATGATTAAAGTCGATGGCGTGCTGTTCTTCCAAGTGCTCGACCCCGCGCGCGCCGCCTACGAAGTACACCAACTCGACTACGCCATCCTGAACCTCGTCATCACCAACATCCGTAATGTGATGGGTTCGATGGATTTGGACGAAATCCTCTCACGCCGCGATGACATCAATGGCCGCCTGCTGTCCGTCGTCGATGAAGCCACCACGCCTTGGGGCACCAAAATCACGCGGATCGAAATCAAAGACATCACCCCGCCGAATGATCTGGTCAACGCGATGGCACGGCAAATGAAGGCCGAGCGGGAAAAACGCGCCAACATTCTGGAAGCCGAGGGGTTCCGGCAAGCCGCGATTTTGAAGGCCGAGGGCGAAAAACAATCGCAAATTCTGCAAGCCGAAGGCCAGCGCGAAGCGGCCTTCCGCGAGGCCGAAGCCCGCGAGCGGCTCGCCCAAGCCGAAGCGTTTGCCACCCAATCGGTGAGCGAAGCCATTTCCAAGGGCAATGTGCAGGCGATCAACTACTTCGTTGCCACCAAATACATCGAAGCATTCAAAAGCGTCGCCACCGCGCCGAACCAAAAGGTCATCATGCTGCCCATCGAGGCCAGCTCGGTACTCAGTTCGCTCGAAGGCATCGCCGAACTCGCCAAAGATGCGTTCAAATCGCCCAAATAAACCCAACAATCACGCCAGAAAATAATCAAGGAAGCCCCTCATGAACCCACTGAAACTCAACCGCCTCCGCGCCCCGCTGCTCGCCGCCCTGCTGCCGCTGGCATTGGCCGCCTGCTCCAGCGCGCCCAATTCTGCCGATGTCGAACAAGCGCTGAAAAATGGCATGCAGAAAGCGATGGACGAAGCCAAAGCGCAAGATAAAAATGCCGGCGCCCTGATCGCCAACATCATGTCGCAAGTCAAATTCAAGAAGGTGAATGTGCTCAAATGCACCGAAGCCCCGTCGGATAAGGGCTACGACTGCTCGGTCGAAATCACCGCCACCACGCCGATGGCGGGGGAGCAAACCAGCACCAAGCAACTGCATTTGGTGAAAGGCAAAGACGGTTGGGAAATCGGCCAATAAGCCGGCCAATAAGCTGGCAATTAGTCGCCCAGTGGGTTAGATCGAAACCGGCATGCCCCTCCACCCGTCAAAGTGGAGGCGGTATCACACGACACATCAGAGATTCCCGGAGGAGTACCGCATGATCGAGGATTTCTGGGGCTGGTGGATTTTGGGCATCCTCCTCGCGGTGATCGAAATTTTTGCCCCATCCAGTTTTTTCCTTTGGCTCGGCGCTGCCGCGATTCTGGTGGGCGGGGTGGTGTATGTTCTGCCCGATCTGATTTGGCCGGTGCAAATCGGCCTGTTCGCGGTATTTTCCATCGTTGCTTTGTTGATTGGCCGCCGCTTGTTCCGCCCGCAACAGCAAAAAAGTGACCGCCCCTTGCTGAATAAACGCGGCGATCAATATCTGGGTCGGCAATTCACGCTCGAAGCGCCCATCGTCAATGGCGTCGGTTGGTTGCACATTGGCGACTCGCGCTGGCGGGTGGTCGGCGCGGATACGCCCGCCGGTGCGCAAGTCACCATCACCGGCGTCGAGGGCGCCAGTTTGGTGGTTCGCGCCGAGCCGATCCGGTCGTAATCCCCGCACGCCGTCCACGCGGCTTGCCCGCTGACCGAGCGGCACGGGGCTTTTTTTCGGGCGGCATTTGTGGCGCACGCAATCGGCATGCGAAAATCGCCGCCAATTTTTTCCGGGGGAATGTCATGACGGCCAAGCTTCTTGACGGGCGTGCGCTCGCACAATCGCTGCAAGCCCAATTTCAAGAACACATTGCCCACGCCGTCGCCGGCGGGCAGCGCGCACCGGGGCTGGCGGTGATTCAGGTGGGTGATGACCCGGCCTCCAGCGTGTATGTCGCCAACAAGCGCAACACCTGTCAGAAAATCGGCGTGCTGTCGTTCGCCCATGAGCTGCCCGCGCACACCACGCAGGCTGAACTCAACGCCCTGATTGACGCCTGCAATGCCGATCCGCGTATTGACGGCATCCTCGTGCAATTGCCCCTGCCGCCGCAGCTCAGCGCCAACGAAGTCATCGCCCGCATCGCGCCGCACAAAGATGTGGACGGCTTTCACCCGGAAAACATGGGTCGATTGGCCATCCGCCAACCGGGTTTACGCCCCTGCACCCCATACGGCGTGATGAAACTGATCGAAACCACCGGCGTGGACTTGTACGGCATGGAAGCCTTGGTTGTCGGCGCCTCGAACATCGTCGGCCGCCCCATGGCGCTGGAACTCCTGTTGGCGGGCGCGACCGTCACCGTGGTCCACCGCTTCTCGAAAGACTTGGCGGCACATGTCGCCCGCGCCGATCTGGTGGTGGCCGCCGCCGGCAAGCCGGGGCTGATTCAAGGCGAGTGGATCAAACCCGGCGCCATGGTGCTGGATGTCGGCATTCACCGCCGCGCGGATGGCAGCCTGTGCGGCGATGTCGTGTTCGCCCCCGCCGCCGAACGCGCCGGCTGGATCAGCCCCGTGCCGGGCGGCGTCGGCCCGATGACCATCGCCATGCTGATGCACAACACCGTGCAAGCATGGCAGCAACATCTCAATCGCCCGAGCCTGACCGCGTGAACGATACCGTTGATTTCTCCGCCTTGGCTGGCACCCACGCCCCCGGCCAACTGCCGTGGACTGTCGCCCGCCGCTTTCGCGGCTTCATGCCCGTGGTGGTGGATGTCGAAACCGGCGGCCTCAATCCGGAAACCGACGCGCTGCTCGAACTCGCCGCCGTCCTGCTGGATGTGGACGCAACCGGCAAGCTGGTGCCGGTCGATCGGGTACAAGTGCATGTCGCGCCGTTCGAGGGCGCCCAGCTCAACCCCAAATCGATGAAAATCAACGGCATTGATGTCGATCACCCCTTCCGGGGCGCCGTTTCCGAAGCCGAAGCGCTGACCCAATTTTTTCAGCCGATTCGTCAGCGCACCAAGCTGATTGGCGCGCGTCGGGCGATTCTGGTCGGGCACAATGCCGCGTTTGATTTGGCGGTCATCAATGCCGCCTGCGCCCGCACCGGCAACAAGAAAAACCCGTTTCACCCCTTTTCGACGCTCGACACCGTCACCCTTTCGGCACTGGCCGTGGGCGAAACCGTGCTCGCCAAAGCGCTCGAAGCCATCGGCATCGGCTGGGATGGCGCACAAGCGCATGCCGCGCTGTACGACGCAGAACAAACCGCTGCGCTGTTCTGCAAAATCGTGAACCATTTTTCCACCCCGCGCGGGCGCGCCCCGCTGCGGCAACGCAGCAGCCCCGCCGCAGACGCGCGCGACGAGGCGGAACCGCCTACCGACTGATCGCCAAGCCTAATTCAGGCAGGGAACCACGCCGGCGCGGTCGCAAATCGTTCGCGCAAAAACTGGATCAACACCCGCAGGCGCGCAGGCAATAATTCTCGCGCCGGATACACCAAATAAAACGGCGCCAGCGGCCCCGTCCAACCGGGTAAAACATCCACCAATTCCCCCTGCGCCAGCAACGGCTGCGCCACAAATCGCGGAATCAAGCCCAGCCCCAAACCACCGCGCACCAGCCCGATCAGGGTGGCCATGTCGTTCACGGTCGCCACCCAGTCCGGCTGAAGCAATGCCACCTCACCGGTTCGGGTTTGCGTGAGCGACCACGGCGCATGCGGCGAACCCGGCTCGCCAAACGCCACTGCCGGGGATTCTGCCCAGTCCTGGGGATGAGGTTCGAGCGAAAACCGCCCGGACGACGACGCCCGCTGCGCCCAGTTTTTGGCTAAACGGGGCGCGGCGCACACCCGCCG
>DYMR01000171.1 GCA_020721485.1 Halothiobacillus neapolitanus
GTCGCGGTCAAAATGCCGGTGGTGATATAGGCCGCGCTGGTGGCTTGCCCCGTAAAAAAAGCCATGAACAACTGCGGCGCATCCGCCCAGTACGCGGTAAAGGTGAACCCCGTCCAGAAGGCGATCAGCGTCCACAGCAGGATCGTTAAGCCCTTTTTGGTGATTTTCTCGGCATCCCATGCCTGCTTTTCTAATTTCAGTCGTTTATTGCGGTCGCCCTGCACCCAATATTCCACCTTCATGAACACATCTGTCCATAAGGTTTGAAAGCAGAAATATCCGCAAAATGCGCGCCCCACCATTCCGGTTACAAAGAACAGCAGCCACGCCGCCAGAATCAAAAAACCGGCCAACAGGAACATATCCTGCGCATGAACGATCAGGTCGAACAGGTAATACCGGCGGGTGGGAATATCAAACAATACCGCTTGATCGGGCCCGACCAATCGCTCCCAGCGCACCCACGGCAGCACAAAGAACACGGCATAGGCGAGCCACAAAACGGCATTCTTGAAGCGACGGAATCGCCCATGAATCGCTTTTGGATGAATGGCATCCCGTGCCTGATACAGTTCCGGTTCCTGCGCTGTGAGTGACTCTTGCGACATCGACGACTCCCTGCAAAATACCCTGCGGAAAAAAAAACACCGGCCTAAAAGCCGGTGCCCTGCTGCCCTACACGGGATCAGCTACCCCCGAGTTGGCGAACATAGACGGCGAGCAAACGAATTTGCTCTGGGCTCAAACGATCACCGAATTTCGGCATTTGGTGGTTCATGCCGTTGGCAATCACACCTTCAATCAGCTTGACCTTCTCGTCGTAATCTTTCGCGCCGGAAATATCCACGAAATCCCAAGCTTGGTCGGTCAAATTCGGCGCGCCGATCATTTGATTGCCTGTGCCCGTTGCCCCGTGGCAACCCGCGCAGGTGGCAAACAAGGCTTTACCGCGATTCGCCGCTTCTTCGTTCACACCCTGTTGATGCGACAAACTCAGCACATACTGCGCGAGATCCGCCCGTTTTTCGCCTTGGAACAAGGCGCCAAACGCCGGCATGTTGCCGTGAATCCCGTTGGTGATGTCCTGCACGATTTTTTCGTAGCTGCTGCCATGGATCCAGGCATCGTCCGTCAAGTTCGGGTACGACGCTTCCAGATTCATCGACAACACGCCCTGCCCGCCGGTGCCGTGGCACGCCGCGCAGTGATCGCCGAACAACGCATGCCCCATCGAGCGGGCGAAGTTCAAGGTGTCGGGGTTGGCCGCGATTTGCTCAAAGCTCATGTCCTTCACCTTACCCAGCCACTCTTTTTGGGCGAGTGCTGACGGGCTGGATTCCATGTCTTTGTTGAACAGTGCGCGGCTGTTCCAATGTTCGGTCACGGTTTTTTCTTGGCCGTTGGCCTCTTTCACCGTGAACGAAACGGTTTCTACCCCTTTGGTGTAGGTGCCCGCATACGGCCAGGCCGGATACAGAATCCAATACACCACGGCGAATACGATGGTGCCGTAGAACGCCCACAGCCACCAACGCGGCAAGGGGTTGTTGTATTCACGCAGATCGCCATCCCACACATGTCCGGTGGTTTCGACCTGACCCTTTTTAACTTCTGGGCTCTGACTCATTTTTGTTCACCTGCTCTTTTTTGGCTTCGGTCGGAATGTGGTCGTGATCATCCAGAAACGGAATGTCCTTGTAGGACTCCAGCCGCTTACTGCGCTTGCGACTGGCGTAGGCGTAAATCACCACGATGATGAAGATCGAGAACAGCAAAACCAGCTCAATGGGCTTCGCAATCTCTGGCCTGCCAATCCAGTCTAAGAATTCACTAATCAAAACCATCACTCCAACCGCCTAGGGATTAGCGGAAATGCGAGAAATAACCTTGGTCGTACTTCGAGAAGTCAACCATTGTGCCCAGCACCTGCAAGTAGGCAACCAGTGCGTCCATCTGGGTGATTTCTTTCGGGTTGCCATCCCAGTTTTGGGAAGCGGCTTCCTTCTTCACGGATTCCACGCCATTGGCGATCACGAATTGATCGGCGAGATCCTTACCAAATTTCTTCACATTGGCCTCGTACTCGGCCTGCGTGAGCGAATACGGCACACCCACATCCCGCAGCGCACGCATCCGGGCTTCAATGTCGCCGTAATGCAGCGGCTGCATCAGCCACGGGTAGGACGGCATGATGGATTCCGGCACCAAGGATTGCGGGTGAATCAAATGCTGCGTCATCCACTCGTTGGAGTATTTGCCGCCCACACGCGCCAAATCCGGCCCCGTCCGCTTGGAACCCCATTGGAACGGATGGTCGTACTGGGATTCCGCCGCCAGTGAGTAGTGACCATACCGCAGCATTTCATCCCGGAACGGACGAATCATCTGCGAATGGCACAGGTAGCAACCTTCCCGCACATAAATGTCGCGGCCCAGTTGCTCCAGCGGGGTGTAGGGATGCACTCCGTCCACCTGCTCAACGGTGCCCTTGATGTGGAACAAGGGAACGATTTCTACCAGGCCACCAATACTGATCACCACCAGGGTGAGCACAATCAGTAGCGCGGAGTTGATTTCAATACTTTCGTGTTTCATGAGTGATCTCTCTCAAACTCAACCACGGGCAGTCGCAACAGCGGCCTGATCCTGTACGGGAGCCAGCTCGCGACGAGCGCCCCAAACCGTCATGTACAGGTTGTACGCCATCAGCACCATGCCGCTCAGGAACATCGCCCCGCCCAACGCACGCACCACATACGGGATGTGCATGAAGGTCACGGTTTCAACGAAGGTGTACGCAAGGTTGCCGTATTGATCGAAGGCACGCAGCATCAAACCTTGGCCGATACCAGACACCCACATCGCGACGATGTAGAGCACCACCCCAATGGTCGCAATCCAGAAGTGCGCGAACACCAGCTTGGTGGAATACAGCTTCACGCCCCACAGACGCGGAACCATGTGGTAGAACGAGCCGATGGTAATCATCGCCACCCAACCCAGCGCGCCAGAATGCACATGGCCGATTGTCCAGTCGGTGTAATGCGACAGGGCATTCACGGATTTCAGTGACATCATCGGCCCTTCAAAGGTAGACATGCCATAGAACGCCAGCGCCGTAATCAGGAACAGCATGATGGGATCGGTGCGCAGTTTTTCCCACGCGCCAGACAGCGTCATGATGCCGTTGATCATCCCGCCCCAAGACGGCAGCAGCAGCAGAATGGAGAAGGTGGCGGCCAGGGTAGAAACCCAGTCCGGCAGCGCCGTCCAGTGCAGATGGTGCGCGCCAACCCACATATAGAGGAAGGACAGCGCCCAGAAGTGAACAATCGACAAGCGATAGGAGTAAATCGGACGACCCGCTTGCTTCGGCACGAAGTAGTACATCATCCCAAGGAAGGCGGCCGTCAAAAAGAAGCCCACCGCGTTATGCCCGTACCACCATTGCGTCATCGCATCCTGCACGCCCGAGAACAGACTGTAGGAATCCAAGCTATTCCAAGCAACCGGCACCGCCAGGTTGTTGAAAATATGCAGCAGCGCGGTGGCCAGAATGAATGCCATGTAGAACCACAGCGCCACATAGATATGCGGCTGGCTGCGGTTTTTGATGGTCATGGTGAACACGAGCGCATAGGCCACCCAAGTCACCAGAATGCCCAAATCCACCGGCCACACGAATTCAGCGTACTCGCGCGCTTGGGTGTAGCCCATCATGTACAGGATCACGCCGATCCCGATGCTGAGCTGCCAACCCCAGAAGGTAAATTCCGGCAGGAACTTTCCGCCCCAGAGGCGAGTCTGACAAGTGCGTTGAACGATGTAGTACGAGGTAGCAAACAGAGCGCTACCGCCAAAGCCGAAAATCACCAGACTGGTATGCACCGGACGAAGGCGACCAAAGGTGATTTCGGCAATATCGAAGTTCAGGAAGGGCCAAGCCAGTTCGCTGGCGATATACACGCCCGCACTCATGCCCAGCAGACCCCACACCATCGCCATGATGGCGAATTTTTTGACAATGTCGTAGTTGTACTGCTCTGCCGTTAAGGCTGCTGTATTCGCAGACATCTTGACCCCTCCACAGTAGTTTTAACCGACTCAAAACGCCCAGCGTCAGAGCCTCCAATTTCAAGGCGCCATATTAAAGCATTCTAAAAGACACAAAAACCAACAAAAAAACTCATGTA
>DYMR01000172.1 GCA_020721485.1 Halothiobacillus neapolitanus
AAGTGGGATTGGGGCGGTGGTGCTCGGTTGTTTGTTACACTCTGGGGTCTTTAATTTGCCCTGTGTCAGGTTGCCCATGCCGATTGAGTTGAAAACCCCGGAAGAAGTCGAGCGCATTCGTGTTGCCAGTTTGTTGGCGACGGAGGTGTTGAATTTGTTGCGTCCGTTGGTGGTGGCCGGGGTGACGACGGATGAGTTGAATGCGGTGGCGCATCAGCACATTACGGCGGTGCAGGGCGGGGTGCCGGCCACGCTCGGTTATCACGGGTTTCCGAAGTCGATTTGTACTTCGCTGAATCATCAGGTGTGCCACGGGATTCCCGGTGCGCGCAAGTTGGAAAACGGCGATATGTTGAACATTGATGTGACGGTGATTAAGGACGGTTGGTTTGGCGATACTTCGGCGATGTATTGCGTGGGCGCGCCGCCAATTCGGGCCAAGCGGCTGATTGAGGTGACTTACGAGGCGATGATGCGCGGGATTGAGGCGGTGCGGCCGGGCGCGACGCTGGGGGATATTGGTCACGCGATTCAGAAGGTGGCGGAATCGAATGGGTTTTCGGTGGTGCGGGAGTATTGCGGTCACGGGTTGGGGCGCAATTTTCATGAGGATCCGCAAATTCTGCATTACGGGAAGCCGGGCGATGGGTTGCGGTTGGCGCCGGGGATGGTGTTTACGATTGAGCCGATGATTAATGCGGGTAAGCGGGATATTAAGTTGCTGAACGATGGCTGGACGGTGGTGACGAAGGATCATTCGTTGTCGGCGCAGTGGGAGCATACGGTGGCGGTGACGGAATCCGGGGTGGATATTTTGAGCGGTGATGCGCGCCCCGCGTCGATGCGGGTTTCGGCGTAGTTTTCGGCGATGACTACGCCTGCGATTCATCCGGTATCGGCGGTGCAGCAGGCGCGCTTGGCGGCGCTGGCGGCGCATCGGGCGGAATGGCGCTCGGCTTTGGTGGCGCCGATGTCCGGCGCGGCGGCGTTTTTGGCGACGCATACGGCGTTGATCGATGAGGTGTTGCGGTCGTTCTGGCCGAACCCGTCGCCCGCTGGGGCGGCCTTGGTGGCGGTCGGCGGTTATGGCCGCTGCGAGCAGTTTCCGCATTCGGATATTGATTTGTTGGTGTTGTTGGCGCCGGAGGTGGATGCGCGCTGGGTGCAGGATTTTCTGCATCCGTTGTGGGACGCCGGTTTGGTGATTGGCCATGCGGTGCGCACGCTCGATGAGTGCGGTGCGGCGGCCATCGACGATGTGACGGTGTATACGAATTTGTTGGATGCGCGCGCGTTGTGCGGCGATGCGGCGTTGTTTGCCGCGTTGACGGAGCGGGTGCGTAGCGATGCTTGGGCGCAGGATTGGCCGTTTTTTCAGGCGAAAACGGCGGAGCAGGCGCTGCGGTATCAGTCGTTTGATGATTTGGGCGCGAAGATCGAGCCGAACATTAAGGAAAGCCCCGGCGGTCTGCGGGATTTGCACAGTTTGCGTTGGGTGTGCCATCGCATTGCCGATGCGGGCAGTTTGGATGCGATGCATGCGGCGGGGGTGTTGACGGATTCGGAATGGCGTGAATTGAAGGCCGCTGAGGCGTTTTTGAGCGCGGTGCGGATCGGGCTGCATGCGCTGGCCGGTCGGGCGGAGGAGCGGTTGTTGCTCACCCACCAAAAGGCGCTGGCGGCGGCGTTCGGGTTTGAGTCGGGCGAGGGCGAGAATCAGGCCGTCGAGCGGTTTATGCAGGCGTATTTTCGCAACAGTATTGCCGTGGAGCGGCTGAATCAGTTGTTGTTGCAGCATCTGCGCGAACAGCTTGATCCGCATCCCGATCACCGCATCGAGCCGATTAACCCGCGCTTTCGGGTGCGGGGCGCGTTTTTGGAAACCACGGATGCGCAGGTGTTCATGCGCACGCCCACGGCGATTCTGGAGTTTTTTTTGCTGCTGGCGGAGCGCCCGACTTTGCTGGGGCCTTCGGCGGCGACGGCGCGGCAGTTGCGGGCGAACTTGTCGGTCATCGATGAAGGTTTCCGCAAAAATCAGCACGCACAGCAGTTATTTCTGGCGATTGTGCAGGCGGATCACGGGGTGTACCGGGCGCTGAAGGCGATGAATTTGAGCGGGGTGCTGGCGGCGTATGTGCCGGCGTTCAGCGCGATTGTCGGGCTGATGCAGTTCGATTTGTTCCATGCGTACACCGTCGATGCGCACACGCTGTTGGTGATCCGCAATTTGCGGCGGTTTTCGCGGCCAGAATTCGCGCATGAGCAGCCGCTGGCGACGGAGATTTTCGCGCAGGTGGAGCGGCCTTGGGTGTTGTACCTCACGGGGTTGTTTCACGACATTGCCAAGGGGCGCGGCGGCGATCATGCGGTGTTGGGCGCGGTGGATGCGCGGGTGTTCGCGCGCCAGCATCGGTTGGCGGCGGATGATGCCGAACGCATGGAATGGCTGGTGGCGCAGCATTTGTTGATGTCGTTCACCGCACAACGGCGCGACATTGAGGATCCCACGATTGTGGAAGAATTTGCGCGGCAAGTCGGCAGTCGCGCGCGGCTGGATGATTTGTATTTGCTCACGGTCGCGGATATTCGCGCCACCAACCCGAATTTGTGGAATTCGTGGCGTGCGTCGTTGCTGCGCCGGTTGCATCAACTCACCAGCGAATGGTTTGAGCAGGGCGAGCGCGATCAGCAACAAATTATTGCGCAAACCCGTGCGGAGGCCGTGGCGGAAGGGCTGCGGCAAGGCTTGCCCGCCGAGGCGTTGGCCGATTGGTTGCGCCGCCTGCCGGATGAGTATTTTTTGCGCATGGACACCGCGCCGGTGGTGCGGCATGCGGTGTTGGCGCTGACTGAGCCGCTGCCGGGCGTGTTCATCAGCGCCGCGCCCGCGCAAACCGCCACGGCAGTGGTGGTGATTTCGCCCAATTCGCCCGGATTTTTTGCCCGATTGGTGGCGGAACTGGACCGTAATAATTTGAATGTGCAGTCGGCGAACATGACTTTGCTGGCCGATCATCCGCTGGGCGCAGATTGCGCGCTGTTCGAGTTTTTTGTGCTGAATCAACAAAATGCCGCCGAACTGGATGGCTGGACGCGCGCGACTTTGCACGAACGATTGCAGCAGCGCATTGCCGATCCGGCGGCGGCCGTGCCGCGCCTGCGGCGGCGGGTATCCCCGCAAATGGCGAGTTTGAATGTGCGCACCGATATTCGTTTAACGGCGGATGCCGCACGCGGGCGCACCACCGTCAATATCAGCACCAAAGATCGGCCGGGCTTGCTGGCCGATTTAACCGCCACCCTGGCCGAGCAGGGGGCGGTGTTGCGCCATGCGCGCATCAGCACCTTGGGCGAGCGGGCGGAGGATGTGTTCGATATTGTCGGCGCGCAAGGCGGCGCGATTCCCGCCGGGCTGTGCGCCCCACTCGAAATCGCTCTGCGCCACGCCATCGTGGCGGGGGCGTAATGGCGGCGCCGGTTCTGCCGGAATTGCGGCGCCAACACACTCTGGGCGAGCCTTCCGAGCCTTGGCGGGTTCTCGACGAAACGGCGGATTTTTTGCTGATTCGCAAACCCGATCGACTGTTAAGCCAACCGGGTGTCGGGCCGGATAAGACCGATAGCCTCATCACCCGCGTGCAGCAGCACTATCCCGAGGCGCTGATTGTGCATCGGCTGGATTGGGACACTTCCGGCCTGATGGTGCTGGCGCGCAGCAAGGCCGCGCATCGGGCGTTGTCGATTGAGTTTCAGGAACGGCGTACCGAAAAGCGCTACCGCGCGCGGGTGGATCGGCCGATTCAGCCGGCCGAAGGCTGGATCGATCAGCCGATTGGGATTGACCGAGAACACCGCCCGCGCTCGAAAATCGACCCGGTGCATGGTCGGCCGGCGCAAACCCGCTACGCGGTGACGCAGGTGGCGGATGCGGCGGCTTGGGTCAGCCTGTGGCCGATCACCGGGCGTTCGCACCAATTACGGGTGCATTTGTTGTCGTTGGGGCACCCGATTCAAGGCGACAGCCTGTACCACCCGGACGCCGCGCAACACCCGCGCCTGATGCTGCATGCCGAATGGCTGGCGTTTGCCGACCCAAGCAGCGGCGTGCGGCGGGAATACGAGGACTTGGCGCCGTTTTGATCGCGCAGCC
>DYMR01000173.1 GCA_020721485.1 Halothiobacillus neapolitanus
CGCGGGGCAAAACCCCCCGCTCCAGCCCGCCCCATCATTGGGGTGGGAGATTCCAGTGCTTCGGATGCGTTTCACACATTGACCACCCTCGCTCGCCCGAGGTCGCGGGGCAAAACACCCCACTCCAACCCACCCCCATCATTGAGGAGGTGAATTCAGTGCCTCGGATGCGTTCCACCCACTGACCACCCTCGCTCGCCCGAGGTCGCGGGGCAAAACACCCGCTCCAGCCCGCCCCCATCATTGGGCAGGGGGAATTCAGTGCTTCGGATGCTTTCCACACACTGACCACCCCGCTCGCCCGAGGTCGCGGGGCAGTTCACCCCCGCCCCAGCCCGCCCTCATCAAGGGGGAGGGGGAATCGAGTGTTCCTGAGGACAGGGGCATTACCGCGCGGTTTTGCTCGTCACCAAGCCCTGCGCGCGGGAGAAGGCCAACATGCGTTCGACTGAGCGCACCGCCGCTACCCGCGTCGGCTCGGGGATGAAAATTTCGTGGCCTTCGGGCTGTTGCAGTGCGTGCAGCAGGTTGGCGAGGCCGTTCATCGCCATCCACGGGCAATGCGCGCAGGATATGCAGCGGCTGGCCTCGGCGGTGGGCGCTTCAATCAGCACTTTATCCGGCGCGGCCTGCTGCATTTTGTAGAAGATGCCGTTGTCGGTGGCGACAATCAGTTCCCGGTTCGGCAGGCGCTGGGCGGCGGCGATCAATTGGCTGGTGGAGCCGACCACATCGGCCAGCGCCACCACCGCACGCGGGGATTCGGGGTGAACCAGTACCGCCGCATCGGGATGTTGGCGCTTCAAGGCCAACAAATCTTCGGCGGCAAATTCGTTGTGCACGACGCAATCGCCCTGCCAGAGCAGCATGTCCGCGCCGGTTTGTTCTTGAATGTAGCGCCCGAGGTGGCGATCCGGCGCCCAGAGGATTTTTTTGCCCTCGGCCATCAGGTGCCGCACGATCGGCAGGGCGTTGGAACTGGTGACGACCCAATCGGCGCGGGCTTTCACCGCCGCCGAGGTGTTGGCGTACACCACCACGGTGCGCTCGGGGTGCGCATCGCAAAAGGCGGAAAACTCATCGGCCGGGCAGCTTAAATCCAGCGAGCATTCGGCCTGCAGCGTTGGCATCAGTACGCGCTTTTCCGGGCTGAGCATTTTGGCGGTTTCGCCCATGAAGCGCACCCCGCAGACCACGAGGGTTTGCGCCGGATGCGCCGCGCCGAAGGCGGCCATGTCGAGCGAATCGGACACGCGCCCGCCGGTTTCGTCCGCCAGCGCCTGCAACGCCTGATCGACATAGTAATGCACGACCAACACGGCGTTTTGCCGCGTCAATTCGGCCTTGATGGCGGCGGTCAAACGGGCGTGTTCCGCAGCACAAACCGGCGGCGCGGGCGGACTGGACAAGGCCAGCGACTGAATGCGCTCGGTCAGTGCCGAGGGAATCGGCGGTGCGAGGGTGTCGGATCGGTTCATCACATCAGCCTCTCGGATGGCCGACGGCGCGCGGCACCGTGCGGCAATGGGATCAGGCGGGTTTTTCCACCACTGGCTTGCGCACGCGGATGGAGAGCTCTTTCAACTGGGCTTCATCGACTTCGCCCGGCGCGTCGGTCAACGGGCAAGCCGCCGACTGGGTTTTCGGGAAGGCGATGACTTCGCGAATCGACTGCGCGCCACTCATCAGCATGACGACGCGATCGACGCCGAAGGCGAGTCCGGCCATGGGCGGCGCACCGAATTTCAGCGCGTCGAGCAGGAAGCCGAATTTTTCCTCGGCCTGTTCTTCGCTGATGCCGAGCAAGCCAAAGACTTGTTTTTGCAGGGCTTGATCGTGAATACGCACCGAGCCGCCACCGAGTTCAAAGCCGTTCAGCACGAAATCGTAGGCGCGCGAACGCACCGCCTCGGGGTTGCTGGCGAGTTGGGCGACATCGTCGGCATTCGGCGCGGTGAACGGATGGTGCAGCGCGTAATACCGGCCTTCTTTTTCGTCGTATTCGAACATCGGGAATTCCGTGACCCACAGCGCGCGGAATCCGGTGTCCACCAAGCCCAGATCGTGCCCGATCTTGACCCGCAGCGCGCCCAAGGATTCGTTGACGATTTTCGCTTTGTCGGCCCCGAAGAACACCAAGTCGCCGGTTTGCGCGCCGGTGCGCCCCAGAATGCCGGCAATGGCGTCGTCGGTCAGGAATTTCAGAATCGGCGATTGCAGCCCTTCGCGGCCGGCGGCGGCATCGTTAA
Organism: Halothiobacillus neapolitanus; assembly: GCA_020721485.1. Classification (GTDB taxonomy): domain Bacteria; phylum Pseudomonadota; class Gammaproteobacteria; order Halothiobacillales; family Halothiobacillaceae; genus Halothiobacillus; species Halothiobacillus neapolitanus_B. The sequence continues at coordinate 2,250 of DYMR01000173.1, forward strand.
CCTTGATGTAGGCCAAGCCTTTGGCGCCGAAAATCGAGACATATTTGGTGTAATCGTCAATCGCGCTGCGCGGCAGGTCGTTGCCTTTGGGCACGCGCAGGGCGGCCACGCGGCCACGCGGATCGTTCGCTGGGCCGGAAAATACTTTGAAATCCACATCTTTGAGCAGATCGGCCACATCGACCAATTCCAGCGCAATGCGCAAATCGGGTTTATCTGAACCGAAGCGGCGCATGGCCTCTGCCCAGGTCAGGCGCGGCAACGGGTGCGGCAGCGCGACTTCGACCGATTCGGCAAAGGCGCGGCGCATCATGTCTTCGACCAGGCTCATCACGCCTTCTTCGTCCATGAAGCTGGTTTCGATGTCGAGCTGGGTAAATTCCGGCTGGCGATCGGCGCGCAAGTCTTCGTCGCGGAAGCATTTGACGATTTGGTAATAGCGCTCGAAACCGGCCACCATCAACAGTTGTTTGAACAGTTGCGGCGACTGCGGCAGGGCGAAAAACTCGCCCGGATGGGTGCGCGAAGGCACGAGGTAGTCGCGCGCGCCTTCCGGCGTGGCGCGGGTGAGCACCGGCGTTTCCACATCGATGAAGCCTGCGTCGTCCAAATAGCGCCGCAGGGTGCGGGTGACTTGGTGGCGCAGGCGCATCCGCGCGAGCATTTCCGGGCGACGCAGATCGAGGTAGCGGTAGCGCAGGCGGTGTTCTTCAGACACGCGCTCGTCATCGAGCTGGAACGGCAGCGGCTCGGAGCGGTTGACGATCTCCAGCCCCAAACCCAGCACTTCGATCTGGCCGCTGGCAATGTTCGGGTTTTCGGTACCCGCCGGGCGGCGGCGCACGCGACCCCGCACCTGAATCACGAATTCGCTGCGCAGGCTTTCGGCGGCGGCAAACACACTGAGGTCGTCCGGATCGAACACCACTTGCACCATGCCGTCACGGTCGCGCAGATCCACGAAAATCACCCCGCCGTGATCGCGGCGGCGATTAACCCAGCCGACCAAGCGAATTTCTTGATCGAGCACTGATAAATCGACCTGACCGGCCGTGTGGCTGCGCATGCTCATACTCTTACTCTTAGAATCCATACAATAATCTTCAGGGCGCGCAGTTTAGCCGGATGCGGGCGGTTTTTCGAGCTCCGCCACCGGGGCGGGCGGGCGCTTGGGCGTGACCACTCCTAAGGAAATCACCATGCGGAAGCCTTCTTCCACCGTCATGTCCAAGGGAATCACTTCGTGTTCCGGCACCATGATGACGAAGCCGGAGGTGGGATTGGGCGCGGTCGGCACGAACACGGTCAGCACTTGCTGCGCGGTTTTTTCCTGCACCTCTCCCACCGGCGAGCCCGCCAAAAACGCAATCGACCAGCACTCTTTGCGCGGATATTCCACCATCACCACTTGGCGAAACGAGCGGGAATCTTGCGAGACAAAGGTTTCGATGACCTGCTTGGTGGCGGAATACACGCTGCGCACCAAGGGAATGCGGTTGAGCACGGCCTCGCCCCAGCCGACGAGGGTGCGCCCGAGAAAATTGGCCACCAGCGCGCCGGTCAACAGCACAACGGCCACCGCCAGCAGTGCGCCCAAGCCCGGAATGTTGAAGCCGAACAGCGCCTCCGGGCGAAATTCCGGCGGCAACAGCAAAATGCTGCGGTCCATAAAGCCAATAATCAGCCCGATGACCCACACGGTGATCGCCAGCGGCGCCCAAACGAGCAACCCCGCCATCAGCCATTTGCGCAAAGTGGAAGTTTTTTCGCTCACTGCGTGACCCGCCTGCCCAATCCAATCAATCAGGGCGCCCAATCAGGGCGCCCAATAACAGGATGTTGAAAAAAGACTTCCCTGTCGTTTTTTCAACCCCATCGTTCCG
>DYMR01000174.1 GCA_020721485.1 Halothiobacillus neapolitanus
GCCTCCGCGCGGGCAAATGCCCAATGGCGGCTGGCGAAAAAGCTGCCCACCGCGACGCCACCGATAACCAGAACCAAGGCGACGGTGTAGGGCAACGGGGTGAATCGCAATAGGCCGAACAGCAGTATTTCGTTGACTAAAAAGCCCATACTGGCCACGCCCGCGAATCGGGGCAGGGTTTGCCGAATGGGATGGGGGTGGTTTTGAGCGGCGAAGCTACCGTGGCGGTGGCCGAAATAACTCACCCAAAATGCGGTGAAAAAGCCGAAGGGGTTCGCCCACAGCGCCGTCAATACGCCGTGGTGCACCAGCAGCCAGACCACCAGCCAATGCACGACAGCGGCGCTCAGCCCTACCCCACCGAACAGGATGAGCTGGCGGGAAATTCCCGCGTTCATGCGTCCTTCGCGGTCGTGTCGATCGAGTGCGGGGTCGTTTCCGCCTTCAGCACCGCCGGATTGGTACTCGCGCCACGGTTTTGGGCGGGTTGCGTGTCGCCCGGATTCAGCGGCGCCTTGAACGGGCTATTGTCCTGCACTTGATCGAGTATATAGCGAGGCCGTTGCTTCACTTCGTCGTACACCCGCCCGAGGTACTCACCCAAAATCCCGATGGAAATCAATTGGATGCCGCCGAACAACATCATGCCGGCCACGATGGTGGTCCAGCCGGCCACCGGCCGTTGTTCGATGAAATACGCCAAGGTGACATAGCCGCCGTAGGCCAGCGAGATCAGCGCCAAAAGCGAACCAAACACGCTCCATAACCGCAGCGGCATGTTGGAAAACGCGGTCAAGCCGGTGAGCGCCAAACCCAAAAGTCGGCGACCAGAAAACGAGGTGGTACCGTGCAGGCGGGGCGCCGGGGTGTACGGCAGCGCCTGTGTGCGGAACCCAACCCAGGCGTACAGCCCTTTCATGAAGCGGTTCCGCTCCGGGAGTTGTCGCAATGCGGCAACCACTTTGGCGTCGAGCAATCGAAAATCGCCGGCATCCGCCGGGACTTGCACCGTGGCGCCGTAGTTAATCAACCGGTACAGCGCCGCAGACCCCGCGCGTTTCCACCAGGGCTCATCGTCGCGATTTTCCCGCACGAGGTAGACCATTTGCGCGCCGTCGCGCCACGCATCGAGCATGCGCGGCATCATTTCTACCGGGTGCTGCAAGTCTGCATCGAGCAAAAAAACCACTTCGCCGCGCGCATAATCCAGCCCTGCGCTGAGCGCCGCTTCTTTGCCGAAATTGCGCGAAAAGTGCAACGCGACCAAGCCCGGCCAATCGGCGTAACCCGCCAGCACGGCGCGCGTGTCATCGCGGCTGCCATCGTCGATCAGCACGATTTCCCAGGCCGACGATAAGGCGTCCAACTGTGCTTTTAACGCGGTCAACAGCGCAGGCAGGTTCGCGGCCTCGTTGAAGGCGGGTACTACGCAGGAAATGCGGGTTTCCGCTGGAAATTCAAACATATACCATCACTTTTTAAGCCCAACTCTCGCAGCACATCGTGCCACATCGCATCGAATCAAGCCCCTTCAGCCCGGCGGCCAGCGCATTTGCCGCCCGCCCAGCAAGTGCAAATGCAGGTGATAGACCTCTTGCCCGCCGTGATCGCGACAGTTAAACACGGTGCGGTAGCCCGCATCGGCAATGCCTTCTGCGCGGGCGATTTGTGCCGCCACGACGAACAGTTCGCCAATCAGCGGCGCATCTTCCGGCGTGATGTCGTTCACGGTGGGAATGATTTTTTTCGGAATAATCAACACATGCACCGGCGCTTGTGGGTTGATGTCGCGAAACGCCAAAATCCGCTCGTTTTCAAACACGAGGGTGGCGGGAATTTCACGGCGAATAATTTTGGAAAAAATGGTTTCCTGACTCATAAACCCCCTCCTGAAATCAGTGGCGCTCATTGTGCCACGGACGCGGGCTTCGTTCCCCTCCGCTGCGCTTTGTCCATAAACAAATAAGCATATGCTAATGATTTGCCTGAAAAACCAAATCCCCGCGCCGGGTAGTTCCCTCAGTTTTTGTGCGTATAATCGCGCCCCTGGACACAGATGAGCCACGGAATTGGGCGCACACACCAACCCCGTGGGGAGTCACCACATGCAACAAGACCTCGCTGAACGGATCGCCAACGATCCCGAGTTTCAACAACTCAGCCAACGCCGCAGCGCCTACGGCTGGCGCATGGCCATCATCATGATGCTGGTTTATTTCGCCTTCATTCTGGTCATCGCCTACGCGCCGGGGCTGTTCGCCACCAAAATCATCGCCGGCTCGCCCATTTCGCTCGGCATTACCTTGGGCTTCGTGCTGATCGTGTTCGCCTTCATCCTCACCGGGCTGTATGTCCACAAGGCCAACACCGTGTTCGATGCCGCCACCCGCAAAATCAAGGAGGCGCATCAATGAAATCACCCCTGACCCTAGCCGCCGGACTCGCGGCGCTGCTCTCTGCCCTGCTGTTTTCGACCGGCGCATTCGCCGCCGACGCAGGCCCCAAATCCATCAATGTGCCCGCCGTGGCGATGTTCGTGCTGTTTGTGGTGTTCACCCTGTTCATCACTTGGTGGGCGGCACGCCGCACGCAAACCACCAAGGATTTCTACGCCGCCGGCGGCAACATCACCGGCTTTCAGAATGGCCTGGCGCTGGCGGGCGATTACATGTCTGCCGCGTCCTTCCTCGGCATCGCCGGGTTGGTGTACGCCAACGGATTCGACGGCCTGATCTACTCCATCGGCTTCTTGGTCGGCTGGCCGATCATGCTGTTCCTGCTGGCAGAAAAACTGCGCAACCTCGGCAAATACACCTTCGCCGATGTGGCTTCCTACCGGCTGGCGCAGATTCCGATTCGCACTGTGGCGGCGGTATCGTCGCTGATCGTGGTGTTGATGTACCTGATCGCGCAGATGGTCGGCGCGGGCAAGTTGATCGAAGTGCTGTTCGGCATGCCCTACAGCTACGCGGTGGTCATCGTCGGGGTGTTGATGATGATTTATGTCACCGTCGGCGGTATGTTGGCGACCACTTGGGTGCAAATCATCAAGGCGATTCTGTTGCTCTCCGGGGCGACCTTCATGGCCTTGGCCGTGCTGTATTCGTTCGGATTTGATTTCAACGCGCTGTTCAATAAAGCGATTGAAGTCAGCCCAAAACATGAGGCGATCATGGCACCGGGCAGCCTGATTCACGACCCGATTTCCGCCATTTCGCTCGGCATGGCGCTGATGTTCGGCGTGGCCGGCCTGCCGCATATCCTGATGCGGTTTTTCACCGTATCGGACGCCAAAGAAGCCCGCCGTTCGGTATTTGTTGCCACCGGCTTCATCGGTTATTTCTACATCCTCACCTTCATCATCGGCTTCGGCGCGATCGTGCTGGTGGCCACCAACCCGGCCTATCTGAGCGCGGCGAACAAGCTCATCGGCGGCGATAACATGGCGGCGATTCACCTGTCGCACGCCATCGGCGGCGACATGTTCCTCGGCTTCATCTCCGCCGTGGCCTTCGCCACCATCCTCGCGGTGGTGTCCGGCCTCACACTGGCGGGCGCCTCCGCCGTGTCGCACGATCTGTACGCCAGCGCCTTCCGCCATGGCCGGGTCGATGAAAAAACCGAAATGCGCGCCTCGCGGCTCGCCACCATCGCCCTCGGCATTCTGGCGATTTTCCTCGGCATCGCCTTCGAGAAACAGAACATCGCGTTCATGGTCGGCTTAGCCTTTGCGGTCGCCGCCTCGGCCAACTTCCCGATCCTGTTCCTCTCGATTTACTGGAAAAACCTGACTACCCGGGGCGCCGTGGCCGGCGGCCTGGGCGGGTTACTCACCGCCGTCACCCTCGTGGTGTTGTCGAAAACCGTGTGGGTGGATGTGTTCCACTTCGCCGCGCCCATCGTACCGTACAAAGACCCGGCGATCTTCTCGATGCCGGTGGCGTTCATCCTGGCGTGGTTCTTCTCGATCACCGACAAGAGCCCGCGTGCCATGGCCGAACGCGCCCGCTTCCACGCCCAATTTGTGCGCTCGGAAACCGGCATCGGCGCAGAGGCCGCCGCCAAGCATTGATCTGACGGCAACTTTTTTCTAAGCTGAACAAACCCCCGATTTTCGGGGGTTTTTTATGG
>DYMR01000175.1 GCA_020721485.1 Halothiobacillus neapolitanus
CATGGCGCCACGCACAATTCACAGCCGGTGCATTCGCTGGCGATGACGGTGTGCATTTGTTTGGCCGCACCCAAAATCGCATCGACCGGGCAGGCTTGAATGCACTTGGTGCAGCCAATGCATACGGCCTCGTCAATCACGGCCAGCCGGGGAATGCTTTTGGCCGCGTCCACTTCGGCATTCAGCGGTTTGACTTCCACGCCGAGCAAATCGGCCAGTTTTTTGATGGTCGCCTCGCCCCCCGGCGGGCAGCGGTTAATGTCTGCCGCGCCGGTGGCAATGGCTTCGGCATACGGCGCGCACCCGACATAGCCACATTGCCCGCATTGAGTTTGCGGCAATATCGCGTCGATTTTTTCCGCCAGCGGGTTGCCTTCCACATGGAACCATTGCGCCGCCACACTCAGCAGCAAGCCAAACGCAAAGGCCAACACCAGCGCCACGGCAATGGCGGTCCACATTAGACTTTCACCATGCCGGCGAAGCCCATGAACCCCAAGGCCATCAACCCGGCGGTAATCAGCGCGATGGGCACCCCCTCGAAGGCGGCAGGCACTTCCGCCACTTGAATCCGTTCGCGCAGGGCGGAAAACAGAATCAGCACCATCGAAAAGCCAATCGATGCGCCGAAACCATAGAGGGCGGATTCCACAAAATCATGCGCTTGTTGCACATTCAGCAGCGCCACACCGAGCACGGCGCAATTCGTGGTAATCAACGGCAGGTAAATGCCCAACACATTGTGTAGCAGCGGGCTGGTTTTCCGCACCACCATTTCGGTGAAATTCACCACCACGGCGATCACCACGATGAACATAATCGTGCGCAGATAGGACAAGCCCAAAGGCTCCAAAATATAGGCTTCGGTCAAATAACTGGCAATCGCGGAGAGCGTCAAAACGAAGGTGGTGGCCATCGACATGCCAATCGCGGTTTCGATTTTTTTCGACACGCCGAAAAAAGGGCACAAGCCCAAAAATTTGACGAGCACAAAATTATTGACCAGCACCGTGCTGACCAAGATCAGGACATATTCCGTCATTGACCCCGCTCCTTCCGCGCCATGAAACTGGGCGTAAGAATTAAGTATAAGAAACCCCGAATGAGCGCCCTACGCCGGATTGATCCCGTGTGCGCAAACGAGGGGACGACTCGAATTAATCCGAGTGGATTTTCACCCCCACCCCAACCCTCCCCCCTCAAGGGGGAGGGAGCAAAACAATCACTCAAAAGCTTTATCAGCGAATAATAATAGACTTTAAGCACTGGCATCACGAGCAATTACCCCGCCCGCCATTCATTCGGGCCACGCGGCGGGCACGCCGTCTTTGCCCAAGCGCTGCAACCATTCGGCGTGGGCGCTGCGCGCGGCGGCATCCGGCTGAATGATCGGCAAGGGCTGCGCTCTGGGCGGCAAGCGGCGAATGTCTCCGCCCGGCGCCTGATCGCCACTGCGGCCACTGTCGAACGCGAGGGCTTTTTGCCCGCCGGTCATCACCAAATACACATCGGCCAGAATTTCGGCATCGAGTAAGGCGCCGTGTTTGGTTCGGGCGCTGTTGTCGATGTCATAGCGGCGGCACAAGGCATCCAGGCTATTGCGCTGACCGGGGTGTTTTTCCCGCGCCAATACCAGGGTATCGGTGATGAGGCGTGCGACTTCGGCCATCGGCCGCGCCCCCGGTATGCGGGCAAGCTCGGCATCGAGAAATTCGGTATCGAACACGGCGTTGTGGGCGATCACCTCAGCCCCGTCGATAAAGGCCAAAAACTCATCGACGATGTCGGCAAAACGCGGTTTATCGCGCAAATCGTCGTCTTTAATGCCGTGTACGGCGGTGGCGCCCGCGTCGATGCTGCGCTCGGGATTCAGGAATTTTTGAAAGGTGACGCCGGTCAATCGCCGGTTGACCAATTCCACCGCGCCAATTTCAATCACCCGATGGCCTTCGCTGACCGGCATGCCCGTGGTTTCGGTATCGAAAATGATTTGCCGCATCGCGCGCCCCTATTTTGGTATGCCTTGGTTGGCGAGTTGATCCGCTCGTTCGTTTTCCGCATGGCCGGCATGGCCTTTAATCCAATGCCAATGCACGGTGTGGCGCTGGGCTGCGTCGTCGAGCCGTTGCCACAGGTCGGCGTTTTTCACCGGCTGGCCATCGGCCTTGCGCCAGTTCCGCCGCCGCCAGTTCGGCAACCATTCGAGCATGCCTTGGCGCACATACTGCGAATCCGTAGTCAGGTGGACGCAGCAAGGGCGGCTCAAGGATTCGAGCGCGGTAATCGCCGCCAGCAATTCCATGCGGTTGTTGGTGGTCAGTTTTTCGCCGCCGCACAGGGTTTTTTCATGGGAACCATAGCGCAGTAAAACGCCCCAGCCCCCAGGGCCTGGGTTGCCTTTGCAGGCGCCATCGGTCCATGCCAGAACCTCTTGTTGCTCACTCATGCTCAGAATCTTTGTGTGTACAGGAAATCCGCGAGGGGCGGGGCGTTGATGAGGCCGTCGTCGCCGTTGACGCGGCCGATTGCGCGGGCCGCGCCAACAAGGCAGGCAGCGCAAAAGCCGGGCGAATCGCCGTCGGCGTGCTCACGCGACGCACGGCATCAATCACATAAAAGCCCTGCATGATACCCAAGCCGCGCGCACTGAATCGGCGCCACGCGCCCATTTTTTCGTACACGCCGGGGCGATTCGTCGGCAACAGCCCGCCCCAGTGGCTCACGCCATGAATGTCGTAGCCCAATAATTTCAGCCAATCCACCACCCGCCACGGCGCGTGATGCGACCCCGCCAGCGCATTGCCGCGCCCCCCACTCGTGGGGAATCGCGTCGCCAAGTGCCAGAAACTGAAGGGATTAATCCCCACGATCAACATGCGGCCTTCCGGGCGCAACACCCGATCCAGTTCCCGCATGATTTCGTGCGGATCCCGACGGGTTTCCAGCACATGCAGGGCAATCAATAAATCGACCGATTCCGCAGCAATCGGCAGCGCCTCAAAATCTGCCAACACCCCCGCCCCCAGCCAACGGCGCAATTCGGTTGCGCTTGCCGCCACTTGACTGTGTTGACGAATCCGCAGCTCGGGCGCTTCCGACAACACCGCGCCCACCGTGAGCGCGTGGTAGCCGAACGATTCATCCGCCAAACTCGTGATGCGCTCAGCCAATTCGGCGCCCAGTTGCCGGCCAACCGGGGTTTGGTACCACGCGGAAAGCCGCGTCGTCACCAGCGACTGATCTTGCAAAATCGCCATCACACCCCCTCCGATACCGGCGGCGCCATCGCCCCGCGTCGATCCATCATGCCGCGACTGTGCCACCAGAAAAATATCGCGGCGAGGGAAATGCCGGTCATCACCGCAAAGGAAGCCATGGCGCCCACCGAAGCCCACAAACTCCCGGCGAGCAACAACCCGACCGCCGCGCCGCCGCCATAGCTCAAGCCGGAATACACCGCCTGACCGCGCGCCTGCAACGCCCCGGTGAATTGTTGATGCATCACCGTCACGCCGACCGCATGGGTCAAACCGAAACTCGCCGCGTGCAAGCCCTGGGCGAGCAGCAAAATAACGAGCGAATCAATCCCGAAGCCGATCATCAGCCAACGCAGCGCCATCAAGCCGAGAGCCAGCCCGAACAGCACACTCAAAGACACGCGGTGCAGAAACTTCGGCAACACGAAAAACAATACGATTTCCGCCACCACACCCAGCGCCCACAGCAGGCCGATTACGCCGGGGCTGTAGCCGTGCGCCGCAAGATAAACCGAATAAAAAGCGTAGTACACGCCATGCGCGACATTCACCAGAAACTGCATGCCGAGAAAACCGAGCATCGGCCGCGTGGTCAACACCGGCCAAAGCGCCGCCCGACTCTGCGCGAGCGCCGCATGCGGCGGCGGTTCTGGCGTGCGCCACAGCAGCGCCGAGAGCAGCAATAACGAAGCGCTGATGCCGATAATGACCAGAAGGGTTTTCCCTTTCGGCCAGGCATCCAGCGCCCAACCCAAGCCCACCGACGACACGATAAAGCCGATCGAACCCCAAGCGCGAATGGCGGAATACTCGTGGCTGCCCT
>DYMR01000176.1 GCA_020721485.1 Halothiobacillus neapolitanus
TGGTGGCTTTGCTCATTCGTGCCTTGGGTATCGTCTATCATTGGCACCTTCCGGCGGCGCGTGCGGCTGATGTTTAGGCGTTTGTATGACTATTCCTGCCATTGAAATTCACCAACTGCGTAAAACCTATGCCAGCGGCGCCGAGGCGCTCAAAGGCATTGATTTAACCATCGCGCCGGGCGATTTTTTTGCCCTGCTCGGCCCCAACGGCGCGGGCAAATCCACCACCATCGGCATTCTGAGTTCGCTGGTGAATAAAACCAGCGGCACGGTGCGGGTGTTCGGCCACGATCTGGAGCGCGACCGCGCTTGGGTCAAGATGCAGATCGGCATCGTGCCGCAGGAATTCAACTTCAACCAGTTTGAACCCGTGGAAGAGGTCGTCATCAACCAAGGTGGGTTTTACGGCTTATCGCGCAAGGTGGCACGCGAACGCAGTGATGCCCTGCTCAAACAACTGGGATTGTGGGAAAAGCGCAAAAGCATGTCGCGACAGTTGTCGGGCGGCATGAAGCGGCGGCTGATGATTGCCCGCGCGCTGGTGCATTCGCCCCGGTTGTTGATTTTGGATGAACCGACAGCGGGCGTAGACATCGAATTGCGCCGGGGGATGTGGCAGTTTCTCACCGAAATCAATGCGGCGGGCACCACCATTATTCTCACCACGCATTATCTGGAAGAAGCCGAACAACTCTGCCGGAATATCGCGATTATCAACGAGGGGCGCATTATTGAAAATACCAATATGCGTCAGTTATTGGCCGGTTTATCGCAAGAATCGTTCGTGTTGTATTGCGCAGAACCCGTGGGGTCATTGCCGGCTTTGCCCGCCGCCTCGGCGCGCTTGGTTTCCCCGGAAGAAATCGAAGTGGATTTAACCCGCGAACAGCCCATTTCCGAAGTGTTCGATGTGTTATCAGGGCATGGCATTACCGTGACCCGAATGAAAAATAAAACCAATCGGCTGGAAGAATTGTTCCTGAATCTTGTTCAGAGCAATGGCGGCGCGCCGAATAGCAATAAAACCGCAGGATAACGGCCATGCAGCCCAATCAAGAACTTCCCATCTCCGGCGAACTGCCCGTTCCGGTACACGGCTTAAACACCAGCCAGAAATGGCATGCCTTTCTAATGCTGCTGACGCGCGAAGTGCTGCGGTTTGGCCGAATTTGGATGCAAACCATTCTGCCGCCGATGATTACCACCGCGCTGTATTTTATTGTGTTCGGTCATTTGATTGGGCCGCGTGTGGGGGAAATTGATGGAGTGCCGTACATCAATTACCTCGTGCCGGGCTTGATTCTCATGTCCGTGATTACCCAGAGTTACGCCAATGTGGTGTCCTCGTTTTACGGTGCAAAATTCGCGCGACATATTGAGGAGCTCTTGGTTTCCCCCATGCCGCATTGGTTGATTATTCTGGGGTATTTGGCGGGTGGGGTGGCGCGCGGCTTGGCCGTGGGGGCGGCAGTGACGGTAGTGGCTTTATTTTTTGCTGATATTCGCGTGCATGATTTTCTGGCCTTGTTGTTGGTGGCGGTGTTGACTTCTTCGCTGTTTTCTCTTGCGGGGATGATTAATGCGATTTACGCCAACAGTTTCGATCATATTGCCATCGTGCCGACTTTCGTGTTGACACCGCTGACTTATCTCGGCGGGGTGTTTTATTCGATTCACATGCTGCCGCCCTTTTGGCAACAGGTGTCTTTATTCAATCCGATTTTGTACATCATCAATGGATTTCGTTACGCCATGTTGGGCATCAGTGATGTGCCCCTGTTGGCGACCTTCGGGATTTTAATTGCCACTTTCGTGGCATTGTTTATTTTCACCCTGCGCCTGTTTCATAAAGGCATAGGAATGCGGGGTTAAACCATGTGGGCGAACCAACTGGAGTTATTATCCCCGGCGCGCGATCTGGCGATTGGCATTGAGGCGATCAATCACGGCGCCGATGCGGTGTATATCGGCGGCCCGGGGTTTGGTGCGCGCAAAAGTGCGGACAATTCGGTGGCGGATATTGCCCAATTGGTCGCTTATGCCCATCGGTTTCATGCCCGAATTCATGTCACGCTGAATACGATTTTACGGGATGATGAATTAGAACCTGCCCGTGCCTTGGTGCATCAATTATATGATGTGGGGGTGGATTCGCTGATTATTCAGGATATGGGGGTATTGGCGCTGGATTTACCGCCGATTCAGCTGCACGCCAGCACGCAATGCGATATTCGCACCCCAGAGAAAGCCCGGTTCCTGCAAGATGCCGGGCTATCTCAGTTGGTTCTGGCGCGGGAATTGAATTTGTCGCAGATTCAAGCCATTCGTGCCGCAACCACGGTGCCCTTAGAGTTTTTTATTCATGGCGCGCTGTGTGTGGCCTATTCCGGGCAATGTTTTATTTCCGAGGCGCATACGGGGCGCAGTGCCAATCGGGGCGAATGTAATCAGGCCTGTCGTTTGCCGTATGAGGTGCGCGATGCGGAAGGGCGCATTGTGGCACACGATAAACATGTGCTCTCGATGAAAGATAACGATCAGAGTGCGAACCTTGCGGCATTAATCGACGCGGGTATTCAAAGCTTCAAAATAGAAGGTCGATATAAAGACATGGGCTATGTGAAAAATATCACAGCCCATTATCGGCAATTGCTGGACGGGATTCTGGGCGGACGGCCTGCCTTGTCGCGCAGCTCGAGCGGGCGCAGTGTGTTTTATTTCACCCCCGAACCGGCACAAAACTTTAACCGTGAAGCCACGGACTATTTCGTGCAAGGCCGTCAAGAAGATATTGGCGCATTCGATTCACCAAAAAACCCCGGCCGATCCATTGGGCATGTGGTGAAAATTCATAAAGATTGGGTCGAAATTGAGAGTGCCGCCGAACTGCATAATGGCGATGGCCTGTGTTATTTCGATTTGCATAAAGAATTGGTCGGTATGGCGATCAATACGGCGGAATCGTTGGGCGCGAACCGCTGGAAACTGGTGCCGAAAGACCCCATCGCGCAGTTGCGACATTTGAAAATGGGCACCGAACTCAATCGCAACCGCGACATGAGTTGGCTTCGGCAGATGGAGAAAAAATCCGCCGAGCGCCGAATCGATCTCTGGCTGCGCCTGCGTGAAACCCCCGAGGGTGTGACGCTGAATCTGCGCGATGCCGATGGGTATAGCGCCGAAGTCTCACTGCCCTTGAGCAAAGAGCCGGCCAAAGATCCCGCGCGGGCGCAAATCAGCCTGCGGGAGAACTTGGGCAAACTCGGCACCACGATTTTTCAGGCGGCAGACATCGCGCTGGATTTGTCGCAACCGTGGTTCGTGCCGGCATCCAGCGTCAACCAACTGCGGCGCGATGGCATTGACGCATTGGAAGCGGTGCGGCTGGCTGCGCTGGAGCGCCTGCCGCGTGCGCAGCCGGTCGAGCCGCCCACGCCCTACCCGCAGGAACATTTGACCTACCTCGCCAATGTGTTCAATCACAAAGCGCGCGATTTTTATGCCAAACACGGGGTGTCGTTGATCGACGCCGCGTTCGAAGCGCACGAAGAATCCGGCGAAGTCAGCCTGATGATTACCAAACACTGCGTGCGCTACAGCTTGAGCCTCTGCCCGAAACAAACGCGCGGCGTGACGGGCGTACACGGCACGATCAAGGCCGAACCGCTGATGCTGGTGAACGGCAGCGAAAAGCTCAAACTCGTGTTCGACTGCAAACCCTGTGAAATGCATGTCGTCGGTAAACTCAAGCGCAGCGTCGCCAATACGCGCCGCGCTGATATTCAAGAGCAGCCGATCCAGTTTTACGCCGCCAAAACGGGCGCGCGTCATGTCTGATTTGAATGATCCGCGCGTATTTTTCGCCGCCGAACGCACCCTGATGGCCTGGAACCGCACCGGGCTGACCCTGATGGCTTTCGGTTTTGTGATCGAACGGTTCGATCTGTTTGTCAGCATGCTGGCGAAAGTGCCGGGCGCCACACTCGATCACGGTATCTCGTTTTGGATGGGTCTCGCCTTCATCTTGCTGGGCGCGAGCGCCAGCGCGCTGGCGATTGTGCAATA
>DYMR01000177.1 GCA_020721485.1 Halothiobacillus neapolitanus
GCCGCGCCCGTCACCGAGGGCTCGTTGCCGGCTTCCCGCAGTAAGAATTGCCGCGCCAGCCAAGCAAACGCGGCGCATTCCGCGCATTCCGGCGCAATGCCAAATTCACTGCTGAGTCGCAGGTCTGCGTGCGGGGCGATGCGCTTCAGTCCGGCGCGAAGGCGGGTGACCAAGTCGCTGTTGTACGCACCGCCCCCGGCCAGCACCACGGTAGTCTGCGGCGTGCGGGCAAGATAGGGCTGCATCGCGCTGAGCAGGGTGCGCGCGGTCAGTTCGCTCAGGCTGGCTTGGATGTCCTCCGGCGCGAGCTGGGTGAGCCAGTCTCCCGCCCGTTGCGTCAGCCAGTTCAGGTTGAACACCTCGGTGCCGGTTGATTTGGGCGGCGGCGCGGCGAAGTAGGGATCGGCCAGCAGCGCGGTCAGCAAGCCTTCGTGCGCCTGCCCGCTGGCGGCAAACGCGCCCTCGTCATCGAACGGTGCGCCGCTTTGGCTGCGGATCCAGCCGTCCAGCAAGGTGTTGGCCGGGCCGGTATCGAAGCCGACCAAGGGCTGATCGGGCTGAAGCACGGCGATATTGGCGATGCCGCCCAAGTTGACGGTGATCAGTGCCGCATCCGGCGCGTTCGCGTTGAAAAAGGCGCGGTGCGCGGTCGGCACCAGGGGCGCTCCTTGCCCTCCGGCGGCCAAATCGCGCCGGCGAAAGTCGGCCACCACGGCGATGCCCGTGCGCTCGGCAATGAGGCTAGGGTTGCCAATTTGCAGGGTGAACGGCGTGGCCAGATTGGGGCGGTGGCGCAGGGTTTGCCCGTGCTGGCCAATCGCATGCACCTGATCGGCGGCCACGCCCGCTTGGTCGAGCAGGGTGAATACCAGTTCGGCGGTGCGTTCGGCCAGCAGGGTTTCGAGCGTGCCGAGCTCATCGAGGCAATCGAACTCGGTGCTGGCGGGTTCTCCGCGATGCAGCGCCAGCAGGCGCGGACGAAGATCCGTCAAATCGCGCGCGGCGTGCGCCAAAATTCGGGCGGGGGCGGGCGGATCGAACTGAACCAAGCAGGCGTCAATCGCATCCATGCTGGTGCCGGACATGACGCCAATGTAGTGCCCCGCGCGGGGTGATTCAGTCATGAATCAGTCGATTGCGCGGGTTTGAGTCGAGGCGGCGGTCCCGCGCCCGGCAAGCCGCGCACCGGATTGCTGCGCCATCGCATCCAGCAGCGGCTGGGTTTGCGCCAGAAAATCTTTGCGATATTTCGAGGGGATCGGGTTCGCTTCCGGCAGTTTTGCCGATAACGGATCGGTATACACCCCGGCGACATGAAACTCATAGTGCAGATGCGGGCCGGTGGCGTCGCCCGTCATGCCGACATAGCCGATGACCTCGCCCATGGTCACGGTGCTGCCGGTTTTCAGGTCGTTATTGAAGCGCGACATGTGGCCGTACACGGTTTGATAATTGCCATCGTGCGCGAGTTTGATGACCTTGCCGTAGCCATGCTGCCAGCCGATGAAGGTGACTTTGCCCGATCCGGCGGCATGAATCGGTGTGCCGATCGCGGCGGCAAAATCCACGCCCTTATGCGCTTTCAGATGGTGGTACAGCGGGTGCATGCGCATGCCGAATGTCGAACTGATGCGCGAAAATTCCACCGGATACCGCAAAAAGCCGCGCTCCAAGCTGGCGCCATTGGCCTCGTAATACCCCGTTTTACCGTTCGGCGCGGTGTAGCGCACCGCCTGAAACGAGGTGCCTTGGTTGGTGAATTCGGCGGCCACGACATGGCCGGTGCCCACGCGCTTGCCTTGTACCCACTGTTCTTCATAGGCAATGCGGAAATGATCGCCGGGTTGCACATCTTTCAAGAAGTTGATTTTCCAGCCGAAAATATCCGCAAGCTGCATCACCATGGCCGCAGGAACGCCCGCATCGGTGGCGGATTGATACAGTGAGGATTCGATCTTCCCTTCCGCCGTGACCAGGCGCGATTCGCTGGGCAGCACAATTTCGCTTGCAATCAAGCCCAACTGATCTTCACGGCGGATGCTGAGCGCCTTGTTGGGGGCGATTTTGTAGTCCACGCCCAGCAACTGATGATCGGCGGTGGTGGACAGGGAGATTTTTTCACCGGGCTTCAGGCTTTGCAGCGGGACAGCCGGCTTGCCTAAATCCACCACTTGCTGCACCGCTTGGGCAGAAAGACCGGCACGCTGGAACACGGTGGACAGGTTGTCCCCGCTTTTGACTTCAATTTCCACGACGCGCTCGGACGGGGGTGTGGTTTCTGGCGGCAAGAGCGTTCGCGGGGCGTTTGCCAAGGCGGGCGCCAGAGCGGGCAGTATCGGCTGCGGGGCAGAGAAGTCAGCGGCCGCATCCAACGACGGAGAAGCCACCGCGCGGGCAATTTGCTCATCCACTGTGGCGTCGAGCGCGGGATCGGTCGGCACACTGATTTTTGCAACCACCAGACCCAAGCCAGCGAGCCCGCCGATGAGGGCGCCGACCCGAAGCCAGAGTGAAAACCGAGACGGATGGCGTAACAATTTCTTGCGCGTAAAAAGTCCGCGTGCGGGCATAGAGCGTCCCTGCATGATTTTCAAGATAAAGGGGTACCATACAAGGCTTAGACTTTGGATTCAATGAGCGAGAAGACGATGACCGATCATGATTGGGCGGGCGCGCTGGCGGAAATCAAGCGCGGCACCGAGGAGATTTTGCTGGAAGCGGAGCTGATCGAAAAATTAAAAACCGGGCGGCCGCTGCGCATCAAAGCGGGGTTCGACCCCACCGCCCCCGATCTGCATCTGGGACACACCGTCCTAATCAACAAGCTGCGCCAATTGCAACAGATGGGGCATGAAGTCCTGTTCCTGATCGGGGATTTCACCGGCATGATCGGCGACCCGACCGGCAAGAGCGCCACGCGCCCGCCCTTATCTAAGGAGCAGGTGGCGGAGAACGCCAAAACCTATCAGCAGCAAATTTTCAAGATTCTCGACCCGGCGCGCACCCGCATCGTGTTCAACTCGGAATGGATGGGGCAAATGAGTGCGGCCGACTTGATTGGCCTGGCCAGTCGGCAAACCGTGGCGCGGATGATGGAGCGCGATGATTTTTCCAAACGCTATACCGCGCAACAGCCGATCGCCATTCATGAGTTTCTCTACCCGCTGATTCAGGGTTATGACTCGGTCGCGCTCAAGGCGGATGTCGAATTGGGCGGCACCGACCAGAAATTCAACCTGCTGATGGGGCGCGAGCTGCAAAAGCAGTGGGGGCAACCGACGCAAACCGTCATCACTTTGCCGCTGCTCGAAGGGTTGGATGGCGTGAATAAGATGTCCAAATCCTTGGGCAACTACATCGGCATTGCCGAGGCAGCGGATGAACAATTCGGGAAAATCATGTCGATTTCCGATGAACTCATGTGGCGCTACTACGAGCTGCTGTCCTTCCGCCCGCTGGCCGACATCGCCGGACTGCGGCAACAAATGGCCGAGGGGCGCAATCCGCGCGACATCAAATTCGAATTGGGCGTGGAACTGGTCGAGCGATTTCACGGCGAAGGCGCCGGCGCCGAGGCGCGCAATCGCTTCATCGCCCGCTTTGCCAAATCAGAAATTCCCGAAGACCTGCCCGAATTCACCCTGGACGAGGGGCAAACGGTGCCGCAAGTGCTCAAAACCATTGGCTTGGTGGACTCCACCTCCGAAGCCTATCGGCACATTGCGGCAGGCGCGGTCAAATTGAACGGACAGCCCGTGCGCGAGAAAACCGACGCCATATCAGCGGGTTCGCACATCATTCAAGTGGGCAAGCGCCGGATGGCGCGCCTGAATGTCACAAAAAACACATAAAACGCTTGACGCCCAAAACCGGCGCTGTATAGTTCGCCTCCCCAAAGCGCAGGCTTTGGTGGAAACAGGCCGGCGACAAGCGAACCAAAAAACTTGTTGACAGACTGAAAAACCGCAGTAGAATGCGCACCTCCTTGAAACGAGCTGGTTGAAAAAGCGCAGCGAGTTGAGCCGAC
>DYMR01000178.1 GCA_020721485.1 Halothiobacillus neapolitanus
TCGATGAACCGCGCGGCTCGATGGTGGTCGATATTGGCGGCGGCACCTCGGAAGTTGGCGTCATTTCGCTCGATGGCATCGTCTACTCCTCCTCCGTGCGCATTGGCGGCGACAAGTTCGACGAAAGCATCATCGCCTTTGTGCGCCGTCATTACGGCATTTTGATCGGTGAAGCCACCGCCGAACGCATCAAGAAAGAAATCGGCTCGGCCTATCCGGGCAAAGAACTGCTCGAAATTGATGTCAAAGGCCGTAACTTGGCCGAAGGCGTCCCGCGCAGCTTCACCCTCAACAGCAATGAAATCCTCGAAGCCCTGAGCGAACCGCTGTTCGGCATCGTGCAAGCGGTGCGCACCGCGCTCGAACAAACCCCGCCAGAACTTGGCGCAGACATCGCCGAACGCGGCATTGTTCTCACCGGCGGCGGCGCACTGCTGCGCGATATTGATAAGCTGATTCGGGAAGAAACCGGCTTGCCGGTCGTCATTGCCGACGATCCGCTCACCTGCGTCGCCCGAGGTGGCGGCCGCGTGTTGGAGATGATCGACCACCGGCACAGCACCTTATTTTCTGCGGAATAATCGCCCGCCGTGGCGCTTTTTGAGAACCACCGCCCCGGCGTCACCAAACTGCTGATTCTCGTGCTGCTGTCGGTGCTGCTCATGGCACTTGACCGCGCCGGCAGCAGCGTGGCGCAGCGCATCAACACTCAGCTATCCACCGTAACGGATGGCTTGGCGCGCTTGATCGCCGCCCCCATCGCCTGGTCGGAACAATTTACCGCCCACTGGCAAACCCGCAGCGCCCAAACGGCCAAAATCACCGAACTCGAACAAGAAAATCTGCTGCTCAAAGGACAAATGCAGCAATTTTTTTATCTCCAAACCGAAGTCAACCAGCTCAAAACCCTGCTGCACGGGCAAAACACGCCGGTGCCAAATGTGCTGCTCGCCACCCGCATTGCCCAGCACGACAACCCCGAGCAACGCAGTTTCAATATCAATCGAGGCACGAACGACGGCGTGCAACCCGGCCAGCCGGTCATCGATGGCCATGGCATCGTCGGGCAAATCATCCGCAGCAGCTTGACCGGCGCGGTGGTGCTGGAGCTAGATTCCCGCCGCCAAGCGTTATCAGTCAAGCTGGGTGACTCCGCCTTTATCGGCGTGCTCAACGGGACCGGCACCCGCAATCTGTTGACCCTCGACCGAATTCCGGATCGTTATCCGGTCAAAGTAGGCGAAGTGTTGTACACCTCGGGATTGGATGGCGTGTTTCCGCCGGGCTACCCCGTCGCCCGCGTCACCCAGGTACAAAACGAGCGTAGCCAAGCCTTCCTCAACATCACGGCCACGCCGGTGGCGCAACTGGATCATTTGCAACAGGTGTTGGTTTTGACCAATCCGCCGGACGCACCGCCGCCGCCCACGGCCAATGCGCCGCAAATCACCACGCAAACGCCGGCACCCGCACTGATCGACGCCGGTCAACCCGCCCCGGCAGCAGCCACGCCCTTGCCGACGCCGCCTGCGCCCGCCTCTACGCCGACTAATTCTGCGCCGGCTTCCTCTGCCCCCAAACACCCATCCGCACCCGCCGCGCCGTCAGGGGGTGCCCATGCGCGGTGATTGGTTGGCGATTGGCCTGAGCGTGCTACTCGGTTTGGTGTTGTCGTTATTGCCCATCACCGGCTGGTACAGCCATATTGCCCCGCAATGGCTGTGGCTGATTGTGCTGTACTGGGTACTCAAATCCCCGCAACAAGTCGGCCTCGTGGTGGCCTGGAGCATGGGGCTTTTATTGGATGTAGGCACCGTCGGGCTGCTGGGCGCGCACGCCCTGTTGTTCACCTTGAGCGCGGCCTTGGTGCTCGGCATTCGCCCGTGGTTGAATAACACCGGCCCCTTGCAGCAAGCCCTATTCTTCGCGGGCTTATCGGTGGTTTATTTATTGATGCTGCTGTGGATTCAAGGCGGACTGAGCAATGGTCTGGCGATTGCGGGGTACTTAGGCCGCAGCTTGAGTAACCTCGTGGTCTGGCCGATTTTGCTGTTCGCGCTGTACCAACTCCGCCAACGGCTGCATTAAGCAGCTATAAGCCACTCAGCCATGCGCGGGAAAAAATTGCGGCCAAAGGATTAACCCCCAAGTCGCGGCGGCCAATACCAGCGAAGTGAATACCGCCGCCGAGCCCATGTCCTTGGCACGGCCAGACAATTTATGCGGATCCAGCCCCACGCGATCCACCACATTTTCAATGCCGGTGTTCAGCAATTCTGTAATCAGAATCACCAGAATCGAACCGACCAGCAAGGCCCGCTCGATGCCCGTTTGACCGAGATATACGCCCAAGGGGATGGCCACCACCGACAGCCACACTTCTTGGCGAAAGGCCTCTTCCTTGCGATACGCCGTGCGAAAACCCTGCCACGAGTATTTGCTGGCCAGCACCAGCCGCTTGAAACCCAGATTTTCAGAAGCCATCACGCCCCCTGATCGAGGCTGCGTTGATAGGCCGCCGCATCCAGCCAATCCGCCGGTTCACCCGTCGGGGTGATGTCCAGAATCCAGCCGGACGCCCAGGGATCATCGTTGATCTGCTCCGGGCTATCGGCCAAAGCCGGATTCACCGCCGCGACCACGCCATCCACCGGGCTGAGCACATCCGAAGCCGCCTTGACGGATTCCAGCGTGGCACAGGCCGCGCCGCGCTGCACCACCGCCCCAACTTCGGGCAGTTGCACGAACACGACATCCCCAAGCATCTCCTGCCCGGCCTCCGTCACGCCCACCCGCAGCGTCGCGCCCTGATCGTAAAACCATTCATGCGTCGGCCCATACCGACGATCGGCGGGCAAATCCTTGGGCAATGCAGCAGCCATGCAGCGCGCTCCTAAACAAAGGGGGAAATCCGAGACAGCAACCCAAACGGGGTTGCCAGAAATTAGAACATGCCGACTGTCACAAAAATGTGAACGGACTCAGCCGAGGACATCCGATTGAATGGAAAATTTTTTCAGCCGATACAAAAAGGTGTCGCGGGATAAGTTCAACAACCGCGCCGCACGGCTTTTGTTGCCGCCCGCCCTCGCCAACGCTTGGCGCAGCAAATCCGATTCGATCGCTTCCAAATCCACACCAGCATCCGGCAGGACAAAGCCGCGCGCTGCCGCCATCGCCGGGGCGCTCAAATCCAGCGGCAGTGCCGCCACATCGACCGCTTGCCCGCCGTGCAGAATCACCAAGCGTTCCGCCAAATTGCGCAATTCCCGCACATTGCCCGGCCAAGCGTACCGACGGAGCACGCCACGCGCCTTGGCGGTAAGACGCGGCATATGCCGTTGATAATGCTGAGAAAATTCCTCGAAGAATTGCTGCAACAGGAACTCAATATCCCCTTGCCGTTCACGCAGCGGCGGCAAATGCACCGGTACGACTTGCAGGCGGTACAGTAAATCCGCCCGGAATCGGCCTTGGGCGACCATCGCCGGTAAATCCCGATGCGTTGCCGCCACCACGCGCACCTTGACGCGCTGCGGTTGCGGTTCCCCCAAGCCGACCACTTCGCCGGTTTCCAAAAAACGCAGCAATTTGGCCTGCACGGTCAACGGCAATTCAGCAATTTCATCCAGAAATAATGTGCCACCGGCGGCGGTTCGAATCAGCCCCGCGTAATCCGTCGTGGCGCCCGTAAATGCGCCGCGACGATGGCCGAATAATTGCGATTCAGCCAGCGATTCGGAAAAGGTCGCGCAATTCACGGCGATAAACGGTGCCGCCCGACGCGCTGACCCCTCGTGCAGTGCGCGCGCGATCAGCTCTTTGCCGGTGCCGGATTCGCCCAGCACCAGTGCCGTGGCCTCGGAAGCTGCCACAATTTGCACGCTGCGCAAGACCGATTCAAAGACGGGCGATTGGGTTGCGATTCGGCTAAACACATCGAATTTGGCCATGGCGATGAATTCCAATAAAACGCGGCAAATAGACCACATGAATGAAGCGGGATTATACGCCGCTAA
>DYMR01000179.1 GCA_020721485.1 Halothiobacillus neapolitanus
AGAGTTTATTTTGGCGGTCGCCACCGGCATTCCGCCCACCGCAAACCCACCGGAGCCTTCATGGAAAAAAACAAACGACGCGGCGGTGTGTGGCGCTGGTTTTGGCGAATTGTTTGGTTGCTCGTCCTGGCGTTCTTGCTCGTGCAGGGTTGGTTTTTCTGGCAAGTCTGGCAACTGCGCACGGAAAACCCGACCACGACGGCGTTTATGCGGGAACGCTTGGCGCTGGTGCAGGCGGTCAATCCGAAGGTGCGGTTGGATTATCACTGGGTCAATGATGCCGACATCGCGCCGGTGGCCAAACGGGCGGTGGTGGCCTCCGAGGATGACCGATTCATGCAGCACCATGGGTTCGATTGGACGGGCATGCAGGATGCGCTGCAAAAAAATCTGGCCGAAGGGGAATACGCGGCAGGCGGCTCGACCATCAGTCAGCAACTGGCGCGCAATTTATTCCTCACGCCCGACAAAAGCCTGTGGCGCAAGGGGGAGGAGGCAATCATCACGGTGATGCTGGAATCCGTGCTCGGCAAGCGGCGCATTTTGGCGCTGTATCTGAATGTGGCCGAGTGGGGCGATCTGCTGTACGGCATCGGCGCGGCCAGTGCGTATTACTTTCACAAACCCGCATCGGCATTGACGCCTTCCGAGGCGGCGTTTCTGGCGGCGATGCTGCCGAACCCGAGGTTTTATCAGGACAACCCCGGCAGCCGAGGGCTGAAAAAACGCATCCGCGCGATCGAGGGGCGGATGAATCAGTCGCAGATTCCGTGAATCCATCCCGCGACCAACGCCGCAAAACCTCGGCCAATGCCGGCGCTGCGATAAAGCCCGTATGATGTGGGTATTGCACGCATTTGGGGGAGAGGGATGGCACAAGTCATCGCGCTGTATTCGGTCAAGGGGGGCGTCGGGAAAACCGCTTCGGCGGTGAATTTGGCCGCGTTGTCTGCGTTGCAGGGGCGCAAAACGCTGCTGTGGGATCTGGATCCGCAGGGCGCCGCGTCCTGGTATTTGCAGGCCGAGCCGGAGTCTGCGCCCTCGCTCGCGCAGTTGTTGAAAGCCAAATCCGTGGCGGAGGGATTGCGTCCCAGTGTTCACCGCCATTTGACCGTGCTGCCGGCCGATCAGCGTTACCACAACATCGAGCATGTATTGGCCGAGAAGAAGGACGCCGGTTTTCGCATTGCGAAGGTGCTCGATGGCCTGACCGAGCACTTCGATGAAATCTGGATCGACACCCCGCCCGGCATTACCCTGCTGGGCGACAATGTGTTGCGCGCCGCCGATTTGGCCTTGGTGCCGCTGGTGCCGACGCACCTTTCCGAGCGCACTTGGTTTCAGCTTAAAGCGCATTTGGCGGAAGAGAAAATCAAGCCCGGCAAGCTCGCGGCGTTTCTGACGATGGTGGATCGTCGCCGCGCCCTGCATCGGGAGTTTTTCGATGAAAAAACGCTCGATATTCCTGAGTTGTGGCCGGTTGAAATCCCCTATGCCGCGTTGATCGAGCAAATGGGCGATGACCAAATGCCGACGGTGTTCAAACACGCCCGCCACCCGGCGGCGCAAGCCTATTTTCAACTGTGGCAGCGCGTGGATGCGGCGCTGCAAACTCGCTGAGGTGGATGATGCGCGCGAAACGATTCGGCTGGACGGTGATGATCTTGGCCTTGGGTACGGCGATGGGCGGTTGCGCGGCGGCGCCGGAACAGGCCCCGCCGGATGGGCATACCAGCCAAATCGCGCTCGATTGGGCGGGTGGATACACCGGCCAACTGCCGGCGCAGGGCAAACAGCCGGCGCGCAGCGTGTCGTTATGGTTATCGCCGAAACAGGCGTATCGGCTGGATGTGGGCGATTGGGGCAGCCATCAGATGCAATCGTTCACCGGCAAGGTGGCGTGGCAGGCGGGGCGCGCGGTGGAATTGGTCGGCGCGCCGCCGGGGCTGAGCCACTGGCAAGTGCGCGAGGGCGGCTTGCGCAGCGGCGGGGATGAAGCAGTGGATTTGACCCAGGTGCCGCCTTTACTCGGCGCGCTGGCGTTGCCTTCGCAATGGCAATTGACCGAACTGCCGGGCACGGTGCTGGATCCGGCGGATAAAGCCCCGTTCCTGCAATTTTCGATGACCGAGCGCGTGGCAGGCTTCGATGGCTGCAACCGTTTGATGGGCGGCTTCACGCAAACCGGCGCGAACGGGCTGGCGTTCAAGCCGCTGGCCGGCACGATGATGGCCTGCGTGAAACCGAATCTGCCGGATCGGGCATTCACGCAGATGCTGCCGAAGGTCGCGAGCGCACACATTCAGGGCGAACAGCTCGTGTTCACCGATGCCCAGGGTGCGGTGCTGGCTCAGTTCCGCGCCGTCAGCTCCCAAGCATTGCCATCGGCATCGCGGAAAAACAGCGCATCCCGCCCAGACTGAGAGCGGGTGAACGGCAGCCCCAGCGCGGTGAGCGCCTCAGCCACCGGCGCGGTGTGCCTCACCGCCAAGGCGATGTGCCGATCGCGCCCGCCATGCGCGGGGCGATTCTCGACGGGGTCGGGGTTCGGCAACTCCAACAAATGCAGCACCAAGCCGCCGAGCGCGAGCCACGCGCCGGGAAAACCCAGCGCGGGGCGCGGCAACGGGGTTGCGCCCAACACGCGGCGATAAAACGCCTCGGCGGCGGCGGTGTCGGCCACCAGCACACTCACATGGTCGATGCCGAGGATTTCTGGGTGCCCATCTGGCGCTGTCATATACTGCCCCGCTTCTATTGCTTCACTAAATAATGCGCATTCATGAACCCCGATCTTAGCCGCCTGCACCCGTATCCGTTTGAAAAACTCGCCGCACTGAAGGCCGGATTGGTGCCGCCCGCCGACCGCAGCGCCATTGCGCTGTCGATCGGTGAGCCGCAACACGCGCCGCCCGCTGTCGCCGTGGCCGCACTCACCGCCGCGCTGCCGGGACTGGCGAAATACCCGCTCACCAAGGGCGAGGCCGGGTTGCGCCGCGCGGTGGCGGCGTGGCTGACTCAGCGGTTTGAATTGTCGCCGGGGCAAATCGACCCCGAACGGCACATCCTGCCGGTGGCGGGCACGCGCGAAGCGCTGTTCGCTTTCGCCCAAGCTGTGGTCGCCCGCCCACAAGACCCCGCCGCGCCGCGCCCGCTGGTGCTGATGCCCAACCCGTTCTACCAAATTTACGAAGGGGCTGCCTTGCTGGCGGGTGCCGAACCTTACTATTATCCCACCACGGCCGACACCGGCTTTTTGCCCGATTTCGACGCGATTCCGGAAGACATTTGGGCGCGGGCGCAGCTCATCTATGTGTGCAGCCCCGGCAACCCGAGCGGCGCAGTGCTCGACCGGGGGCGGGCGCGTACCCTGTTCGCCAAGGCGGCACAACACGGCGTACTGATTGCCGCCGATGAATGCTATTCCGAGATTTACTTCGACGAAGCCGCGCCGCCGACCGGCTTTCTGCAACTCGCCAATGAACTGGGTTACGGCGATTTTTCCGGCTTGGTCGTGTTCCATTCTTTGTCTAAGCGCTCCAACTTGCCGGGGCTGCGTTCCGGCTTCGTCGCGGGCGATGCCGAGGTGCTGCGCGCCTTTTTAGCCTATCGCACCTACCACGGCTGCGCGCTCTCCCTGCCGGTGCAGGCCGCGAGCATCGCCGCGTGGCAGGACGAAACCCATGTGCAGGAAAACCGCGCGCGCTACCGCGCCAAATTCGACGCCGTGCTCGACATCCTCGCGCCGGTGCTGCCGATCACGCGCCCGGATGCCGGATTTTATTTGTGGACACAAGTCGCCGCCGACGAGCGCGACTTCGTGCGCGGCCTGTTCGCCGAACAACATGTCACCGTGTTGCCGGGGAGCTTTCTCTCGCGCGAAGTCGGCGGCGTCAACCCAGGACAAGGCTTCATCCGCATGGCGCTGGTGGCCGAACTGGCCGACTGCATCGAGGCCGCCCAACGAATCCGCGCGTTTGTGCGGGGGTGACAGGCCATTAACAGGCCGCCAACAGGC
>DYMR01000180.1 GCA_020721485.1 Halothiobacillus neapolitanus
GTCGTGAATGGGAAAACTACCCCCACAACCTTTACCGAAGTTTCTTCCCAACCCCGCACCCTTGAAGGGGGTCGCGCCCTAACGGCGCTCCGTCCTAACTCCCTCCCCCTAGAGGGGGGAGGGTTGGGGTGGGGGTGAAAAGTTATTCAACCAACCCCCGCTCACGCAGCGCCAAACGAATCACCTCCAGCACCGCCTCTCGCTGTTGCAGCACCTCATTGTTCCAAAAGCGCAACACCTTAAACCCTTCTGCAACCAAAAAAGCATCCCGCGTTACATCATGGGCGCAATCCGCATGTTGCCCGCCGTCAATCTCAATCACCAAAAAATGAGACAAACACGCAAAATCCAGCACATAGCGCCCCATCGGCACCTGCCGACGAAACTTCACACCCAGTTGCTCAGCCCGCAGTGCCTGCCAAATAAACTGCTCGGCATCCGTCATATGCGCACGCAACGCACGCGCATTTTGAATCAGACTGCGGGACATGAAATTCCTCCTTAATTTTGTCGGGGTGCTCCTACATTCACCCCCTCCCCAACCCTCCCCCCTCAAGGGGGAGGGGGTTAGGACGGAGCACCGTATTACCCTCCCCCTTGAGGTCAGGCGCTTCCGCCACCGTATTTGGCGCGTGGATACAGGGTACCGTATTACCTCCCTCCCCCTTGAGGGGGGAGGGCTGGGGTGGGGGTGAACCATCAAACACAAAACCACCCTTTTGTCGTGATTGGGAAATACATGCCCCACCACCCCAACCAGCCACAGAAAACTCGACTCTAACCCCCAGCCCCCTCAGTCGCAGCAACCTTCTTCGCCAGCGCTGCCTTCGCGGCCGCGATGTCCGCATCGTGTATTCCTTTACCATTCAGCTCGCCCATGCGCTCGATGCCGACAGCCGCATCCGTCAATTGCCCGGCGGCAATTTGTAGCGTCACCAAGTTTTGCCAATAGCTGAAGTTTTTCGGGTTGAGCGCCACCGCCTGCTGCATCAGCCCATAGGCGGCAGAAAATTCATGCGTGATGTTCGCCTCGTAATTCGCCAGCAGGGTGATGAGCCCCGCATCGCGCGGATACCGCGCCACGGCAGCCCGCAGCGTTTCCCCCAGCGCAGCCACATCGGCGGCGGGGTAGTGGCACACCCCGTTGTAGCCGCACTGCACCAGGCTGAACAGCGCGCCGACATCCTCCGCCGAGGGCGGCTGATGGTCGAGTTTGTGGCGAATGTCCTGCCACCAGCGGGGCGAAATCGGCAAATGGTTCTTCGCCGACATAAAAATCAACGCCTGATCGGCCTGAATGCTTGCCCCCGGCAGGCCGATGGTCTTATCCATCAGTTGCAGGCCGATGCCGAAATTCGGGCTGCTGACACTCGGTGCAGAAATCATCAAAATCCGCGCCAAATCGTAATTGGCCCGTGGCGAATCCGGGTGCGTTGTTGCTTCGAAATACGCCAGCCGGAACGGATTACCCCAAGTATGCGCCCGCAGCGCAGTAAAGCCCGCGTACAGCGCGATCAACCCCAGCGCTGCCGCCATCATCAGCGTGCGCAGCGTCGCGCGCCGCTCGGCATCGGCCGGGCTCAGCGTCAACATCAGCCCGAACAGCGCCAAATACACCCCAAAACTCGGCAAATAATTGCGGTGCTCATACACCAATTCCAGCGGGATATAGGTCGAAACCAGCGCCTGACCGGCAAAAAACCAAAACACCCCCAGCGCCACCAAGGGCGCGCGCTGCCGCAGCCACCACGCGCCGATCAACAAACCGGCAATGCCGAGCCAGCTCGTCAGCGTCGTCCACGGCGCAAGCCAGCCGGTCGAAATCGGAATATCGTCGTGATACAAACTCAGCGCGTTCGGTGTCGGCGCCACCAACCAGTGCAAATAATCGAACAACACCCGGCCTTCCGTCCACAGGCGCTCGGCCAAATCAAATGGCCGGCTGGCATAGGCCGAACCATTCAGCGCGCTCGGCAGCGTCCACAGCACCCCCAGCACTCCCGGCACGAACAACACCAAGGCATATAACGGCACCAACCGGCGCTCAAACCCCGCCGCCCCGCGCCCACGCAGCACAAAAAATTCCAGCAAAAACGCATACATCGGCAGCATCACACCGGATTCTTTCGCGAAGGTTGCCAACAGCGTACCGCCGATCAACCCGCCCAAAATCCAAGGCCAACCGCCGGACAACCCCGCCATTTGCCGCTGCCGACCGTGCCAATACGCCCACAACCCGGCGAGCACGAATAGCGCCGCGAGCGATTCCATCCGCTGCACCACATACAGCACCGCCGTGAGCTGCATGGGCGAGACCAACCACGCCGCCGTCACCAATAAAGCCAACACATTGGGGGAGATGAGCCATTGTGGGTTGGTTGGGCTGGCAGGATTGGCGCGAGAGTTACGACTGCAATTGAGATTATTTACCCCCCCACCCCAAC
Source organism: Halothiobacillus neapolitanus (assembly GCA_020721485.1). Classification (GTDB taxonomy): domain Bacteria; phylum Pseudomonadota; class Gammaproteobacteria; order Halothiobacillales; family Halothiobacillaceae; genus Halothiobacillus; species Halothiobacillus neapolitanus_B. The sequence goes on from DYMR01000180.1 coordinate 2,445, forward strand.
CCTCCCCCACAGGGGGGGAGGGGGTAATACCGAGGTGGCGTTCAACGGTATCCCCCGCCTCAACTCCCTCCTGCTTGATGGGCTGCAAAGCGCCGTGTTCCAAATGAGGCACCGTATTAACCCCCTCCCCCTTGAGGGGGGAGGGGGGGGGGGGGGGTGTATTTACCTCAAGCAAAGACCCGCGTTCCCAATAAGGCACCGAGCTATCTCCCTCCCCCTTGAGGGGGGAGGGTGGGGGTGGGGGTGTATTTACCTCAAGCAAAGACCCGCGTTCCAAATAAGGCACCGAGCTATCTCCCTCCCCCTTGAGGGGGGAGGGCTGGGGTGGGGGTGTATGTACCCCAAGCAAAGACCCGTGTTCCAAATAAGGCACCGCATCAACCCCTTCCCCCTTGAGCGGCACCGTATTAACCCACTCCCCCTTGAGGGGGGGCGAAGCGGGTCGCGTTGCCCCGCGACCCTGGACGGGCTGGGGTGGGGGTGTATTTACCTCAAGCAGAGACCCGCGTTCCAAATAAGGCACCGTATTAACCCCCTCCCCCTTGAGGGAGAAGGGCCGGGATGGGGGAATCCGGCACCCCACCCGATCAACAAACACTTGCCCAATCACCGCCCGCGCAAGCACAAAAATCAGCACCCCGTTCGCCAGATGAATTAACACATTCACCAGTTTGAGCGGCCACGGTGCCAGCCCGGTAAACCACGCTTGCAGCGCAAAACTCAGCATCGAAATCGGTCGATCGGTCGGCCCCGAGCCACTCGCCCACACCGCCGACCAAAACGACTGATGCTGCACAATCTGTGTAAACGCGGAGTTATCGACCAGATTGCCGAAATCATCGAACACGAACCCACCCGATAGCCCCGGCCAATACAGCCCGAGCGCTAACAGCAGCAACACACACAACAACCAAAACACCCGGCGGGGTAGAGGGGGCGGATTCACAACCATGATGCGTTAAATCTTCCATAAATGCGGAAACGGCCGCGTGGATCATACCGCCCGCCGTGCCCGTTCGGGGCAACCCGCAGGGCGACCTGCCGATGAATTTTGCCAATACAAATCGTGCGGCAATAAAAAACCCCGCAGAAGCGGGGTTCAGCCATCACGCTAACTGAGAATTAGCGGCAAGAAGATGGCAAATATTTAGTATCGATGGTACCTGCTTTGCATTTAAATGTAGTAGAGCCAGTAGAACTGGTCGCACTCAGCAGTAAGGTTTTAGTACTGATTTTAGAGTTGGCTTTTGTTCCTCCGGTACTGCCAGATACAGCGCCGAAAGTAATGGTTGTTAATCCGCCAGCAGTAGCAACAGAGCCAACATAATTACCATTGATCGATTGGCTAGAAGCCAAGCCAGCAGACTGGTTGTTCCCTGGGAACCGGCCTGTGTTAGTGTAAAACTCGGCAATCGCGGTTTTCACACCATCGGCCAAGCTCAGGCCTTCAGACACTTGGGCGCGAATCACATAATCTTGGTACGCCGGGATGGCGATGGCGGCCAGAATACCGATGATCGCGATCACGATCATCAATTCGATCA
>DYMR01000181.1 GCA_020721485.1 Halothiobacillus neapolitanus
GTTACGCGCGCGGTTTGCGGCGCGGTTTTTGCCCGCCACCGTGGTCATTGCTGCCGCGACCGGCGAAGCGGCGGTTGCCGGACGGGGCGGGCGGGCGGCGGTTGCCTCGGTCGTCGTCGGAGCCTTGGCCGGCTTCGCTGATGTCGAGCGGTACGCCAAGCACATGCAGGCGTTTGAGTTGCTGGAACACATCGTTCGGCATGCCTTCGGGCAGATCGACGGTGCTGTGGTCGTCGAAAATGCGAATTGCGCCGATGTAGCGGCTTTCGATGCCGGCTTCATTGGCCAGTGCGCCGACGATGTTTTTCGGCTGTACGCCGTGGTCGTGGCCGATTTCGATGCGGTATTTCACGCGGGCGATGTCTTCTCCGCCGCGCGGGGCACGCGGTTCGCGCGGGTTTTCACGGCGATTGTCTCGGCCGCCATCGCGCCCGCCATCGCGTCCACCGTCGTGGCGATCGCTGAAGCCGGCGTGGGCGGGTTCGGGCAGATCAGCCGGCAGCAGCGGGCGGTCTTTTTGCGCCAAGAACGCCAAGGCGGCGGCGATTTCGGCCAAGCCGACATCGTGTTCGCTTTGGTATTCCTCGATCAAGGTTTCGAAGAAGGCCAGGTCTTGCGATTCCATGGCTTCGGAAATTTGATCTTTGAACGCGGCGGTGCGTTTGTCGGCAATGTCGCTTTGACTCGGCAGACGCATCGGGGTGATCGGCTGGCCGGTGGCGCGCTCGATGGCGGTGAGCATGCGCCGTTCACGCGGGGCGACGAACAGGATGGCTTCGCCGGAACGACCCGCGCGACCGGTGCGGCCAATGCGGTGCACATAGGATTCGGTGTCGAGCGGGATGTCGTAGTTGATGACATGGGTGATGCGCGCCACATCGATGCCTCGGGCGGCGACATCGGTGGCGATGACGATGTCGAGCGAGCCGCGTTTGAGGCGGTCGATGGCTTTTTCGCGCATCGCTTGGTTCATGTCGCCGTTGAGAGCGGAGGCGGCGTAGCCGCGCGCTTCGAGTTTTTCGGCCAGTTCGGTGGTGGCGACTTTGGTGCGCACGAAGATGATGGCCGCGTCGAATTCTTCCACTTCCAAGATGCGGGTGAGCGCATCGAGTTTGTGCATGCCGCTGACCGCCCAGTAGCGCTGGTTGATCGATTTAACGGTGGAAGTGCTGGATTTAATGGAGATTTCGACCGGGTTGCGCAGGTGGCGCTGGGCGATGCGGCGAATCTGATCCGGCATGGTGGCGGAGAACAGCGCCACTTGCCGGTTGGCCGGGGTGCGGCCAAGGATTTCGTCCACATCGTCGATGAAGCCCATGCGCAGCATTTCGTCGGCTTCATCGAGCACGACGGCGCGAATTTGGTCGAGTTTGAGTGTACCGCGCTTGAGGTGGTCTTGAATCCGCCCCGGCGTGCCGACGACGACATGAACGCCGCGTTTTAGGCCGCGCAACTGCGGTTCCATGGATTGGCCGCCGTAAATCGGCAGAACATGGAAGTTGGGCAGGTGGCGGGCGTAGGCTTGCATGGCCTCGGCGACTTGAATCGCCAGTTCGCGCGTGGGGGCGAGCACCAGCATTTGCGGGCCGCGTTGCTGGTCGATTTCAATGCGCGACAGCAGCGGCAGGGAGAACGCGGCGGTTTTGCCGGTGCCGGTTTGCGCCATGCCGAGCACATCGCGCCCTTCGAGCAGGGCGGGCAGGCTTTTGGCTTGAATGGGGGAGGGGGTTTCGTACCCCAGTTCTTCGACGGCGCGCAGAATCGGCGCGGCCAAGGCGAAGTCTTTGAATAGAACCGGTTGTTCGTCAGGCAGGGTGTGTTCAGACATGGTGCTGTTTGCTCTCGGGCTGGTTTTGCGGGCGTTGCCGAGGACGGCGGGCGCGCAAAAAAGAAAAAGCTCGACGAGGGCGCGGGCGAATGTCTGGCAACGCGCGAGTCGGGCTCAGGAAAAGGGTAAGCCGCGCATCATACGGGAATTATGGGGGCTTGTCTTATTTTTATGCGGGGTCGGTCGCGGCTTGGGCGGGCGGTTCGGCTGTCCGCCGGGCGCAAAGCTGTTCATACAGCCCGATGAGGGTGCGGGATTTTTCCGCCGAGGACCAGCGTTGGCCATAAGCGATGGCTTCGGCGCTCAGTTGCGCACGCAGGTCGCGGTTCGCCAGCACTTGATGAACGGCTTCGCTGAAGGCGGTGGGGTTGTCGGCCGGAATGCGGCAGCCGCCGTCTTCGTGCAGTACATCGAGGGTGCCCATGACGCCGAGGGCGACGACGGGCGTGCCGAGTGCGAGGGCTTCGATCAGTACCAGCCCTTGGGTTTCCGTGCGGGATGAAAACACGAACAGATCGGCGGCGCGGTAGGCGTCTTGCAATTCGCCGTCGCGGCGCATGTAGCCGACGAAGCGCACGGAATCATCGAGTTGCATGTCTGCCGCGCGGGCGCGCAAATGGCCTTCGGCGGGGCCTTCGCCGGCAATCACCAGCACGGCATGGGGGTGGGCGGCGCGGACCTGCGGGAACATGTCGAGCAGGAAGTCGATGTTTTTTTCCAGCGCCACGCGCCCGACATACAGCAGCACGGGTTGGTCGTCGCGCAGGCCGATTTTGGCGCGGAAGGAGGCGCCGGGCGGCGTGAGAAATTCTGTCAAATTCAAGCCGGTGGGGAGGATGTGCATCTCGGTGGTGATGCCGTAGCGCGCGAGGGCGTGGCGCATCGGGCTGGACGGGACGATCAGGCCATCGACCGCATTGCATTGGCTGCGCGAAAAATACCGCGCCGCGCCGCGCAGCCAGTCGCGGGGCAACCAGCGGATGTAGTTGTACAGATATTCTTCGAAAAAAGTGTGGTAACTCTCTACCACGGGGACGCCGAGCGCGCGGGCGAGTTTGATGCCGGCATAATGCGCGACAAACGGCGTGTGGATATGCACGAGATCAATCCGCCGCGCCCGCAACTGCGGAATCAGGCCGGTGATGGCGCCAAAGCGCATCATCCGATCTTCGGGATCGAGCAGCACGGTGCGCGCGGGAATGCGCAGAATGTCCTCGTCGTCTTGATGGTCACGGGCGCGCGCCAGCCCTTGGGCTTCTGGGTATTCCGGACAAATCAGAGTGACCCGATGCCCGGCGCGGCGCAGCTCGCTGCGAAAGCTGTGAATCGAGGTGGATACGCCATTGATGCGCGGAAAATACACATCGGAAATCATCAACACATGCACGATGGCGTCTCACGGCAAAAATTTGACCGGTAGCCTGTCTGATGCGTGTGACAGCTTCGTGATGGGTGCCCTGTGATAGCATGATGCGCACTTTTTTACGGCAAAAGGGCGACAACAGCATGATTGCAGGGGTTTTTCCGGGGCAGGGTTCTCAATCGGTCGGCATGGCCAGCGGCTGGGGCGCGCACGAAGCGTTGGCGCGCACGGTATTTGCCGAGGCCAGCGCGGCGCTGGGGTATGACCTTTGGGCACTGGTGGCCGAAGCGGCCATCGAAGAACTGAGCCGAACGGAAATCACCCAGCCAGCCATGTTGGCGGCTGATGTGGCCGCGTGGCGCATCTATCGTGCGGCGGGCGGTCGCATGCCGGTCGCCCTGGCCGGGCACAGCCTGGGGGAATACGCGGCGTTGGTGGCGGCGGAAAGTTTGGATTTTTCGGCGGCGGTGGCCTTGGTGGCTGAACGCGGTCGCTTGATGCAAGCCGCCGTTGCGCCGGGCGCCGGTGCCATGGCCGCTGTGCTCGGTTTGGATGATGACCGCATTCGCGCGGTGTGCGAGGAAGCGGCGGACGGCGCCGTGTGCGAAGCGGTGAATTACAACTCGCCGGGGCAGGTCGTTATTGCGGGCGATGCGGCGGCAGTGGCGCGTGCGGAAGCCTTCGCCAAAGCGGCCGGCGCGAAGCGGTTTGTGCCCTTGCCGGTGAGTGTGCC
>DYMR01000182.1 GCA_020721485.1 Halothiobacillus neapolitanus
CTTATGGGCACCACAACCCGCCACTTCGGTCTGATACCGATGGCACGGTTCGTCGGATTTTTCGAGGTGAAATGATGGATATTGCGCTCGTCGTCGGCTTGGGTAATCCCGGCGCCCAGTACGACCACACCCGCCACAATGCGGGATTTTGGTTGGTGGATCAGTTGGCGGACGAATACCGTAGCCCGCTGCGCGATGAGCCGCGTTTTTTCGGCGCGATGACCCGTATTCAGGCAGAAGGGCAGGATTGGCGCATCCTGAAGCCCAGCACCTTTATGAATTTGTCCGGCAAATCCGTGGGCGCCGTGGCGCAGTTTTTCAAAATCGCCCCCGAATCCATTTTGGTGGTGCATGATGAGTTGGACTTGCTCCCCGGTAAAATGAAGCTCAAACAAGGCGGCGGTCACGGCGGGCATAACGGCTTGAAAAGTATTCAGGCGCAGTTGGGCACCGCCGAATTTTGGCGCTTGCGCATCGGCATCGGTCATCCGGGGCACCGTGATGCCGTTACCGGTTTTGTGCTGGGGAATCCGCCCGCGTCGGAGCGACAATTGATTCATGCGGCGATTGACCACGCCGTTGCCCAGCGCAACCTGCTGCTGTTCGGCGATTCCGCCCAGGCAGTCACCACCATCAACGGCTTTGCCGGTTAACCGTATATCTATAAGAAGTAAGGAGTTCGTCATGGGTTTTAATTGCGGCATCGTCGGCCTGCCCAATGTGGGCAAATCCACTCTGTTCAACGCCCTCACCCGCGCCAAAATTCAGGCGGAAAACTATCCGTTTTGCACCATTGAGCCGAATGTCGGCATTGTACCGATGCCGGACCCCCGTCTGGACGCCTTGTCGGTCATCGTCAAGCCAGAACGGGTGGTGCCCACCACGATGGAGTTTGTCGATATTGCGGGTTTGGTGAAAGGCGCTGCACAGGGTGAGGGATTGGGTAATCAGTTTTTGACCAACATCCGCGAAACCGATGCCATTGCCCAAGTGGTACGCTGTTTTGATAACGACGACATTATCCATGTCGCCGGCAAAGTGGATCCGATCAGCGACATCGAAGTCATCAATACCGAACTGGTGTTGGCGGATTTGGACAGCGTGATCCGCAATTTGGACCGCGCGACCAAAGCGTCAAAATCCGGGGTCAACAAAGAAGCCATCGCCCGCAAGGCGGTGCTGGAAAAAATTCAAGCGGGTCTGGATGCCGTGCAGCCGGTGCGCGCGTTGGGGTTGACGGCGGATGAACTCGCCACCGTTCGTGATCTGCAATTGCTGACCGCCAAGCCGATCATGTACATCGCCAATGTCAGCGACGATGGCTTTGAAAATAACCCGCATTTGGACGCGGTGCGCGCCCATGCCGCCACCGAAAACGCCCCCGTCGTGCCCGTATGCGCCGCGATTGAAGCGGAATTGACTGAGCTGGACGATACCGATCGGGCGGAATTTTTGGGTGAACTCGGTTTATCTGAGCCGGGCTTGAACCGCGTGATTCGCGCCGGCTACGATTTGCTCGGGCTGCAAACCTATTTCACCGCCGGGGTGAAGGAAGTGCGCGCCTGGACCATCAAAAAAGGGGCAACGGCACCGCAAGCGGCGGGCGTGATTCATACCGATTTTGAACGCGGGTTTATTCGCGCACAAACCATCGCGTATGAAGATTTCCTGCAATACAAAGGCGAGCAAGGCGCCAAGGAAGTCGGGAAAATGCGTGCCGAGGGCAAGGAGTACATCGTCAAAGATGGCGATGTACTGAATTTCCTGTTCAATGTGTGATTCAGCCGCCCCGTATCCTGCGTCGCGCAGATGGGGCGGTTAAAGGATTTCGCTCGGTCGGTTACGCCGCCACCAGCGGCAAGGTGTCTGCATTCAAGGCATCGGTTTTGCGCTGCACAAAGTGGCGTAAATACCGCGCTTGCAGGTTTTTCCGATCCAGCCAAATAAAGACATCGGCGGTATTGAAATCCCGATCCCAGAACGGCTCGCCGCCAATTTTTGCGCCCAACCGCAAATAGGCTTTCAGCAAGGGCGGCATTTTGATTTCGCCCGTCAGCGATTCTGCGGGAATCACCGGCAAGGGATAATGCGATTGCACGCGGAACGCCGGTTCCGTCAGATATTTCACACGCAGTTCATTCATGATGGCGGCAGCCTGAATTCCACCATCGCGCATGGGAATGCTGGCGCAGCCCATCAAGTACGCAAAGCGGTTGTTTTCCATGAATTGCGCCAAACCGCTCCACAGCGTGCTGATGGTGGCGCCATTGCGGTACGCGGCATCCACACAGGTGCGGCCAATTTCCATCACCCGACCCTGCACGCCATCCAACAGCGCGAGATTAAACTCGTGCGCGGAATAAAATCCGCCGGCCAACTGCGCTTGGGTATCCGTCAAAATTCGGGTGCTGGCCACCACTTGCCCGGTGGATAAATCCCGCACCAGCAGGTGGTGACAAAAGGCGTCAAACGCATCCGATTCTTGTTGGGGCACCGCGCAGTCGATTTTCGCGCCCAACTCTTGAATGAATACGCGGTAGCGCAGGGCAAAAGATTCCTGCACTTGGCGTTCGGTCAAAGCGAGCTCGACTTGCAAGCGCGGCGTGGATTCAGACGGCGCAAACAACGCCGCAGTCAGCAGGGATTCGGGGTTCTTCATGAACGCGGCCTCGCAACCAATCGGATTACCGCGCACGCTAAAGCGATCGTGTTGCGGGCTGATGATGACGAGATGACAATTTTGTGTCAGCGCAGTTCAATGGCGTTGCTTAAATGGCATTGCTCGATTTGCGGCAATGGCGGCATCACGGCACACTGTCGGCGTTTTCTTCACGCATCGACGCCCATGAATACCTATCCCCTGCTGCGCGCCTTGTTGTTTCGACTCGAACCAGAAACGGCGCACCGATTTACCTTTAATCTGCTCGATCAGGCGGCGCGCACGCCCTGGTGCGGCTGGGCGGGGCGGCAAGTCCCGGACGATCCGATTTCGTTGATGGGCATTGAGTTACCGAATCGTGTGGGGTTGGCGGCAGGATTGGACAAAAACGGCGCACACATTGATGCCCTCGCCTGCCTTGGCTTTGGGTTCATCGAAATTGGCACCGTCACCCCTCGCCCGCAGCCCGGTAATCCGCGCCCGCGCCTGTTCCGTTTGCCAGACGCGGGCGCTTTGATCAACCGCATGGGATTCAACAACGAGGGCATGGAAGCGCTGTTGGCGAATGTGGCCGCGCGCCGCAGCCGCACCCCGATCGGCATCAATATCGGCAAAAATTTCGACACGCCCAATGAGCGCGCCATCGACGATTACCGCTTGGGTTTGCGTCAAGCGCACCGCTTGGCCGACTACATCACCGTGAACATTTCTTCGCCCAACACCAAAAACTTACGGGCACTGCAAGCCGCAGATCAGTTTGGCCCGTTATTGCAGGCACTGCGGCAAGAAAAAGAGCAAACCGATCGAGAGAATGGCCGTGTCGTGCCGGTCGTCGTTAAAATCGCGCCCGATCTAGACGAACAAGCCGTGCGCGATGTGGCGCGTTTGCTGGCCGATGAGGGCATGGATGGCGTGATTGCGACCAACACCACCATCGAGCGCACGGCGGTGGCTGGCTTGCCGCATGCCGAGGAGGCCGGCGGCTTGAGCGGCCGTCCGGTGCGTGCGGCCAGCACGGCGGTCATTCGGCAATTGCGGGATGCCCTTCCCCGAGGGTTTTGCATTATCGGCGTGGGCGGCATCCACAGCCCGGAAGCGGCGCAAGAGAAAATCGACGCCGGCGCGGATGCGGTGCAGTTGTATACCGGATTTATCTACGAAGGCCCCGAACTGATCGGGCAAATCAGCCGAGCATTGCGCGACGCGCGCCATTCGGCCAGCCATCAGACCGAATGAATGGCC
>DYMR01000183.1 GCA_020721485.1 Halothiobacillus neapolitanus
CGAATTGCCTTGCGTGCATTTTGCAACCGCGAGGGGCGGATTGCTGCCGTGAATGGGGTTTAGGCGATTGATTTCCCCATGTTTTTTGCCGAATCGCCCGATGGCACGGAAATTGGATTAGAATGCGGTAATGCTCGGAGTCCGAGTATTGTGCTGCAAAAACATTCTGTGAGGATAAGTCGATGAAAAAGATGCTGGTTCTGGCGCTGACGGCGGGTTTGTTGAGCTCTGGTGCGGCGATGGCTGCCGGTGATGCCGCCGCAGGCAAAACCCTGTTTGATAACTCCTGCGCTTCTTGCCATGGGATGCAAGGCCAAGGTCAGGGCATGTTCCCGAAATTGGCGGGCTTGGCTCCGACCGATACCAAAGCCATCCTGACGGCATTCAAAGCGGGCGATATGGCCACCCTGCAAAAACGCAATCTGGGCGGCGCCAACTACGCCATCATGCAGCCGAACGCGGTGAGCCTGTCCGATCAAGACATGGACAACCTGGCTGCGTACATCGCTACCCTGAAGTAATTCGGGAATGCGCCCTTCCTTCGGAGGGTGCGATAAAGTCAGATGAGCAAACGCCCCGCAGTGCGGGGCGTTTGTTTTGGGCGCAAACAACGGGTTTGTCGCGTGGTCAGAATCCAGATTTGGATTTCTTGCCAGATTTCTCACCAGATTCCTGGCCAGATTCCTAGCCAAGAATCTGACCCAGTTTCCAGATTAAATTTTGGTGCGTTGTTTGTCGGCGGCGATTTCCGCGTGCCGCACATCGGTGCCTTTTTGTTGGAAGATCACATATTCGGCAATGTTGGTGCAGTGGTCGCCAATCCGCTCGATCGAGCGAATGCAGGTCAGAATCCGCAGGCTGACATCGGCGGATTGCGGGTTTTCGGTCATGTACTTGAGCAGAATCGCATGCACGGCGTTGTACTCTTGGTTGACATGCGTGTCGCGGCGGATGATTTCTTCAGCGGCGATGGCGTCCAGCCGAATGAAGGCGTCCAGCGCGTCGTGCAGCATGCCGGCGACGATGCGTCCCATCACGCGCAGGTGGCTGGCGAAATCGGTCGTGCGGATAATCGGGCCAATTTCTTCGGCGATGCGCGCGAGTTTTTCGGATTTATCGCCCACGCGCTCCAAATCGGTAATCGCTTTGACGACGGACATAATGGCGCGCAAATCATTCGCGGTCGGGCCGTAGCGCGCGATGATGTGGATGGCCAGTTCGTCGATCGAAGATTCCAGCCGATTGATTTCGTAGTCTTGGCTCATGGCGCGCTGGCCGCGTGCGGCATCCCCGTCCAGCAGATACGCCATTGCGTCGGAAAAATGCTGTTCCGCCACGCCGCCCATGCTCATCAGCAAAGTGCGCAGGGCGTTGAGGTCGGAATCGTAGCGGGTAAGGGTGTGCGGGGTGCCGCCAAAAGAATCCATGAGTTCTGCTCCATTGCAGTAAATAAAGTAGGGCGCGGGCGCGGCGTAGTGGAGCCGGGGCGGTTAATCGAATTGTCACCTGTGCGCCGCATAATTCAAAACAATTGCATCCGGCGCTGCCGAATCGCTATGCTCCTGCGCGTTGCACGCACCGCGTGACGCCCCACTAAGTTAAGTCAGGCAAGTTGCGAAATTATGACCGAAAACACGCCCCCGCCCGTTGCCCCTATTTTTTTGAACCGTGAGCTGAGCCTGATCGCGTTTAATCGCCGGGTGTTGGAGCTGGCGCAAGACGATTCTTTGCCCTTGCTGGAGCGGTTGAAGTTTCTGTGTATTTCTTCTTCCAACTTGGATGAGTTGTTTGAAGTGCGCATGGGGTCGTTGTTGCAGCAGGTGCGTGCGGGGCTCGCGCACCCCGATGATTCGGGCTTAACGCCGCAAGAGCAGCGCCAGCGGTTGTACGCCGCCGCGCATGAGTTGGTGACGGATCAATACCGCACGCTCAACCAAACCATCATCCCGGCCTTGGCCGCGCAGGACATCCACTTTTTGCGCCGCACCCATTGGAACGAGGCGCAATCACTGTGGGTGAAGCAGTATTTCCGCCGGGAATTGCTGCCATTGCTCACCCCGTTGGGGCTGGATCCGTCGCATCCGTTTCCTCGGATTCTGAATAAGTCATTGAATTTCGTGGTGTCGCTCGAAGGCACCGATGATTATGGCCGTGAGGCGTGGATGGCGATTGTGCAAGCGCCGCGCGCGCTGCCGCGCATCATTCGCATGGACGACGAGGCTGCCGGTTCGCCCAATAGTTTTGCATTCCTGAGTTCGATGATTCATGCGCATGTGCATGAGTTGTTCCCCGGCATGACGGTGACGGGCTGCTACCAGTTCCGCGTCACGCGCAACAGCGATTTGGCGGTGGCGGTCGATGACGATGACGATTTGCTCAAAACCCTGCAAGGCGGGCTGTTCGAACGCAATTACGGCGATGCGGTGCGGCTGGAAGTGGCAGATAACTGCCCGCAGGAAATGGTCGATCTGCTCTGTGATCGCTTCAAGCTGGATGCCTCGGCGGTGTTCCAAGTGCATGGGCCGGTCAACCTGAATCGGCTGATGGCCTTGTATTCGCTGGTCAATCGGGCGGAGTTGAAAGACGCGCCATTCACGCCGAAGCTGAAAAAAGAACTCAGCAGCGATGCCAATATTTTCGAAACCATCGAACAGCGCGGCTCGATTCTGCTGCACCATCCGTATGAATCGTTCATGCCGGTGGTCGAGTTCGTGCGGCAAGCGGCGATCGACCCGAAAGTGGTGGCGATCAAGATGACGCTGTACCGCACGGGGCGCGATTCGGCGATTGTCGATGCCTTGGAAGCGGCGGCGCGGGCGGGCAAAGAAGTGACGGCGGTGGTCGAACTGCGGGCGCGCTTCGACGAGGAAGCCAATATCGACATCACGACGCGGCTGCAAAAAGCCGGGGCGTATGTCGCCTACGGCATCGTCGGCTACAAAACCCACGGCAAAATGACCTTGGTGGTGCGGCGCGATGGCGCGCGGCTCAAGCGCTTCGTGCACTTGGGCACCGGCAACTACCACCCCGGCACCGCGCGCATTTATACCGATTTCGGTCTGCTTACCGACGACCGGTTTTTCGGTGACGATGTCAATAAACTGTTCATGCAGCTCACCGGCTTGGGGCGCGGCATGCGGCTCAAACGCCTGTTGCAATCGCCCTTCACCCTGCACAGCGGCATGCTCGAACGGATTCACCGCGAGCGCGAGCACGCACTGGCCGGTCGCAAAGGGCTGATTCGCGCCAAAATGAATGCGCTGATCGACCGGCAAATCATCGAGGCGCTGTATCAGGCCTCGCAGGCCGGGGTGCAGATTCAGTTGATCGTGCGCGGCGTGTGCTGCATCCAGCCCGGCATTGCGGGGCTGTCGGAAAACATTCAGGTGCGCTCGGTGATGGGGCGCTTCTTGGAGCATCCGCGCGTGTTTTATTTCCAAAACGATGGCGATGACGAACTGTTCCTCTCCAGCGCCGATTGGATGCCACGAAATTTCTTCGTGCGGCTGGAAACCTGCTTCCCCATTGATACGCCGGAACTGAAGGCGCGCATCATCGACGAAGCCTTTGAGCGCTATCTGGCGGACAACACCGGCGCGTGGATGCTCGAAAGCGATGGGCAGTACCGCCGCGTCAAGCGGCACCACAACGCCAAACCGCGCTCAGCGCAGTTGTCGTTGCTGGCGGATTTGACGGGGTAACAGGATGTTGAAAAGAGACTTTCCTGTCTTTTTTCAACCCCATCGTTTACCCCATTTAATGGATCAGCAAAGCATTAACGACTGGTGACGAACAAGTTGTCGCGGTGGATCAGCTCATCTTCCGCCGCAAAACCGAGCAAGTCGGCAATCGCCG
>DYMR01000011.1:0-15345 GCA_020721485.1 Halothiobacillus neapolitanus
GCCCGTGCGCTTGATTTTACTGCCCCTTGGAGGAATTCATGTCCGTCAGCTCTGCGATGAAATTAATGGAAGAAAACGGCGTCAAGTTCGTCGATTTCCGCTTTACCGATACCCGTGGCAAACAACAGCATGTCACCTACCCGGCCGCGCGTGTCGATGAAGACAGCTTCGAAAACGGCATCATGTTCGACGGCTCCTCCATTGCGGGCTGGAAAGGCATCAATGCCTCCGACATGATCCTGATGCCCGATGCCAGCACGGCGGTGATGGATCCGTTCTCTGAAGAGCCGACCATGATCCTCGTGTGCGATGTGATCGAGCCGGACACCATGCAAGGCTATGCCCGCGATCCGCGCTCTGTCGCCAAACGCGCCGAAGCCTTCATCAAGTCTACCGGCCTGGCCGATGTGGCCTATTTCGGCCCGGAAAACGAATTTTTCGTGTTCGACGATGTGCGTTGGAGCAACGACATGTCCGGCTGCTTCGTCAAATTCGATTCGACCGAAGCCGCATGGAATACCGCCAAAGAATACGAAGGCGGCAACATGGGGCACCGCCCCGGCGTCAAAGGGGGCTACTTCCCGGTACCGCCGGTCGATTCCCTGCATGACCTGCGTCAAACCATGTGCCTCGTGCTCGAAGACATGGGCCAAACCGTTGAAGTGCATCACCACGAAGTCGCCACCGCCGGCCAGTGCGAAATCGGCGTCGGCTTCAACACCCTGGTGAAAAAGGCCGACGAGGTGCAAACCCTCAAATATGTGCTGCACAATGTCGCGCACAGCTACGGCAAAACCCTGACCTTCATGCCCAAGCCGATGTACGGCGATAACGGCTCCGGCATGCATGTGCATCAATCCATGGGCAAAGACGGCAAAAACCTGTTCTCCGGCGACCAATACGCGGGCTTGTCTGAAATGGCGCTGTACTACATCGGCGGCATCATCAAGCACGCGCACGCCCTGAACGCGTTCTGCAACCCGTCCACCAACAGCTACAAACGCCTCGTGCCGCATTTCGAAGCCCCGGTCAAACTGGCCTACTCCGCCCGTAACCGCTCCGCATCGATCCGCATCCCGTTCGTTTCCAACCCGAAAGGCCGCCGCATCGAGCTGCGCTTCCCGGATTCCACCGCCAACCCGTACCTGGCGTTCTCCGCCATGCTGATGGCAGGGATCGACGGCATCGTCAACAAAATCCACCCCGGTGAAGCGGCCAGCAAAAACCTGTACGACCTGCCGCCGGAAGAAGAGAAAAACATCCCGGAAGTTGCGTTCTCACTGGATGCCGCACTGGCCGCGCTGGATGCCGACCGCGAATTCCTTAAACGCGGTGATGTGTTCTCCGACGACCTGATCGACGCCTATCTGGAGCTGAAACACGGCGAAGTACAAACCGTGCGCATGCGTCCGCATCCGATGGAATTTGAGCTGTACTACAGCCTGTAATTCCCCCGCTGGCGCTTGCGCCAGCACCGCAGTAGCGCTTTGCGCGCGCGAACAAAAGCCCGACCGTGTCGGGCTTTTTTTGTTGGGTCAACCGCTCCGAAACAGGCCGTCAAAACCTTTTTCAACGGCCTGTTTCGGACGGCCAGTCGCTGTCTTCGTCAAAGCGCGCCATCCAGCGCTGGCTGTCAGCGACGCTAAACCGCATCTTGGGGTCGCCATCCCATGGCCCGAAGCCGATCAAGTCCAGCTCTTTGGCTCGAATGGGGCGCAGCAGTTGGTTGAGTTTCATTTGCAAATATGGCAATCCCTCTTCTACCGGCAACAGGCTGGGTTTGTCACCCAGCTCAATCCATTGGCCGCAGTCGCGCTCAACGATGTGAATGTGCGGATCGGCCAGTGCGGTCTGAACCTGCTCGCGGCTCAGCCCCAATCGATCGCGCCAACGGTTGGACAGCAGGAAACCCCAGGTCGGTGGGCGAATACCTTCTTCAAGGTCACTATTCATGCCATTGGGAAAGTCGATGTCCAAGCCAAAAAAATGCGGTGTCAGCGATCGTTCCCAAATGGCCGCCTCGTACCGGGCGGCCGGCGGGTTATGCAGGGCAAAACCGCTGTACACCTGATCGGCACCCAGGCGGTCGGCAGCGGACAGAATAAATGCCCGCCAAGACTCGCGATGCGCCTGCCACCAAGTCCAACTGTAGTACAGCTGGACGCTCGAAAGGCCATTGTTGTTGATGCCGTCCCAAGTTGATGTCCGCCAAAAAGTTGCTGCGCTGTTGGGCGAAGACAGCGGGTTTTTCTCGTCAGAGAAACTGAACCAGAAAATCTTATTCAACCGCTTTTTTTGCGCGAAGATTCGCAAATCTGGCAGGCGCTTGGAGCCATAGGGATGCGCAACCTCAGACTCAGGGTGTGTGGCGACCACATAGGGCTTGCCTATGAGCTGCTCGAACTCTTCGTGCAGGTCAACCAGTAAAAGCGAGGCTTCGAGAAACTTCTTGGGATCGTAGCGGAAGTACAGTGTGGTAAAGGCGCCGACGGCGAATGCGTTCCGTTCGTTGAAGGTCTCCGAACTGGGCCATTCCCGAAGCAGCGCACAAAAATCCGCAACCGCATCGGTGGTGCTCATTGCGATCTCCGAGATTGCTTTTGATCACCGTATCACACAACGATCCCACAGATGAGTGGTCAGTCTTTGAACCGGCGGTTAGGTCGATTTCTGCGGATGCGCCGCTTCGTCTTCTTGTTCATCGAACAGCATGCCGGCAGCGGCGGAGGTGAGGATTAAAAACCCGGTGCCAATGATCCAGGCGAAATACCACGGTGCGGCGTCGCCTAGGATGATCGCCAGAAAGATGACGATCATGGCCAACAGGAAGAATAGGGCAAACCAACCAAAAAGCTTCATGCGGAATTCCTCTTAATAAGCGTGCGGATCTTTTTCGATTTTGCCGGCATCGACTTTGCCGCGCATCACATAGAACGCCCAGCTGGTGTACCACAGGATGAGCGGGACGAAGACCACGGAAAAGCCAGTCATCCACAGCAGGGTGTGCTGGCTGGAGATGGAGTTCCAGATGGTCAGGCTTTGGCTGGGTACGGAGGATGACGGCATCAGGAAGGGGAACAGGCTGATGGCGGTGGCGCCGAGCACGCCCATCCACGCGAACACGCCCATCCACCAGGCGATGGCGGGTTTGTTGACGCGCAGTAGCAGGCCGCCGAGCACCATGCCGATGAAGCCGAGCGCGGGGACAATCCACAAGATGGGCAGGGCGCGGTAGTGCGCCAGCAGTGCGCCGGAAACCCGTTCGACGGTTTGGGTGAGCGGGGTTTGTGCCAGCGCGGGATCGACCGAGTGCGTCAGGACGAAGCCGTGCATCGAGGCGACCCAAGCGCCGCCCATCGCAAACAGTGCCACGGCGATGAAGGCGGCGAGGCTACCGACGCTGCGGGCGCGCGCCGCGAGGGCGCCTTCGGTTTTGATGGCCGTCATGGCGGCGCCCATGAAGGCGGCCAGCATCAGCGAGAGCACCCCGGCCAAAATGGCGAACGGGTTGAACAGGCTGATGAAGCTGCCGGTGTAGTACGAGCGCAAATCCCAATCGAAGTGGAACGGCACGCCTTGGAGCATGTTGCCCATGGCCGCGCCGTAGATAATCATCGGCAGCGCGCCGGAGATTAAAAACACCCAATCGGCGATGTTGCGCCAGCGGGCGGTGGGGATTTTTGAGCGGTATTCAAACGCCAGTGGCCGCATAATCATGCTCCACAACAACAGCAGCATCACCACATAGAGGCCGGAAAACGCGGTGGCGTAAATCAGCGGGAAGGCGGCGAAAATCGCCCCGCCCCCGAGGATGAACCACACCTGATTGCCGTCCCAATGCGGGCCGATGGCGTTGAGCATGGTGCGCCGTTCCAGATCGGTTTTGCCGATCACGCGCAGCAGCGCGCCCACGCCCATGTCCATGCCGACCATCACGGCCAGCCCGAGCAGGAGCACGCCGAGCAACAGCCACCACAGGATTTTCAAACCCAAATACAGTTCCATCTCACACCTCTTTGTTCGTGGAATCGACGATCAGCGCTTTGGCATGCACGGGCGCCGCGCCGCTGGCCAGCACGGAACCGCCGAGGCTGCCGCTGCTCGGCGTGGGGTGGGCGTCGTGTTGATCCGGCCCTTGTTTGATGGCGCGTACCATCAGGTACATCTCGATGAGGATAAAAATGGTGTACAGCCCGACAAAGCCGATCAGCGAAAACACCATGTATTGCACGCTGTGGCTGGAGGCGGACATCCAAGTGGGCAGCAGGTTGTACACCGTCCACGGTTGCCGCCCCAGTTCCGCTGTCAGCCAGCCCATTTCACAGGCGAGGAACGGCACCGGAATCAGCCAGAGCGAGAATTTTAGGAACCACGGATGCTTTTCCACCTCGTTGCGCAGCGAATAAATCACCGCGAGGATGAAAAACGCCAGCATCAGAAACGCCAGCGCCACCATGATGCGGAACACCCAGTAAATTGCGAACACATCCGGGATGGTGTCCTGGGCGGCTTGGGCAATGTTCGCCTCGGTCGCTTGGCTCACATCCTGATTTGGCGCATAGCGCTGAACGAGAAAGCCGTAGCCCAAATCCGGCTCATGCGCCTTGAACTGCGCCAGCGCGGCGGCATCGTTCGGGTTGCTCGACAATTTTTTCAGCGCCTCGACGGCGGGAATGCCGTTTTTGATCCGTTCGGCGTTGTGCGCAATCAAGTTTTTGATGCCGGGCAGCTCGGTATCCATCGTGTGCGTCAGCAGTGGCGTGAGCAGATACGGAATCTGGATGGCCCAAGAGTTTTCCTGCTTATCCTGATTCGGCCAAGCGGCCAAATTGAACGGCGCGGGGGCTTTTTCGGTTTCCCACATCGCCTCCATCGCCGCGATTTTTGCCGGCTGGGCGTGGGCGCCGATAAAGCCGAGCGCATCGCCGAGCGTAATCACGCCAATCGTTGAGAGCACGCCGAAAATCGTCGCCATGCGGAACGAGCGCCGCGCCAGTTCCAAGTGGCGCTTCTTCAGCAAATAAAACGCGCTGACACCGGCCACGAAAATCGCCGCCGTCACATAGCCGGCGATGCTGGTGTGGACAAACTTTGCTTGCGCATCGTGGCTGAAAATCAATGCCGAAAAACTTTCCAACTCCATCCGCATCGTGATCGGGTTGAACACCGCGCCTTGCGGATCCTGCATGAAGCCGTTGGCCACCAAAATCCACAGCGCCGAAAGATTCGAGCCGAGCGCCACCAGATAAGTCACGATCAAATGCTGCCCGCGCGACAGCCGATCCCAGCCGAAAATCATCAGGCCGATCATGGTCGATTCCATAAAGAACGCCATCAAGCCTTCCACCGCCAGCGGCGCGCCGAAAATATCGCCGACAAAACCCGAATAAAACGACCAATTTGTGCCGAATTCGAATTCCATCGTCAAACCGGTGGCGACGCCGAGGGCAAAGTTAATCAGCAGCAACTTGGCCCAAAACTGCGTCATTTCCTTATAAATTTGCTTGCCGGTCACCACATACACGGTTTCCAGCGCAGCCAAAAACACCGTCAACCCGAGGGTCAGCGGCACAAACAAAAAGTGATAAAGCGCGGTGGCGGCGAATTGCCAGCGCGAAAGTTCGACCACGGTATCGTTGATCATCAGCCATCTCCTCTGTCACGCGGGGCGTCAACCGGCGGTTGGCTGTGTCGTTCAACCGCTCGCGACGAAGAGGCCATGCTACGCCCGTGTCGATGTCGAATGCGTTATTTATGCCGGATAAAAAGATTAGTGTGGGGATTCATTGTTGCGGTAGCGCAACGGCAAAACCTGCGAGTTTTTGCGGAAATTGGCGGGGTTTTTGCACCGGCAAAGTGCAGTGCCACACTCGGCTATTCGATGCGGCGCGGGCTGGTCTATAATGAAATTCTATTTAATTTGAGCCAAGCTTATGAGCAAATTTGCCCCCCGCATCCTCAAGCACCTGAGTTTCCTCACCCTGCTCGAAGGCGGCTCGCTGATCGCCTTGGTGCTGATCGCCGTACCGATTAAATACCAGTTGGGCGAGCCGCTGGCGGTGCAAATCATCGGCCCGATTCATGGCGCGTTTTTTGTTTGGACGGTCGGCACCCTGCTGGTGGCCGCCTTCGCCCGCGCGCTGCCGTGGCGCAAAGCCGGGCTGGTGTTTTTGGCGGCGCTGATCCCCTTCGGCGGGCTGTGGTCGCACCGGCTGATCGACCGCGAGCGGGCGAAAAAAGCGTGAACGCCAACCCGATTGTTCGGGTGGGCAAGGTCGGGTGGGCAAGGAGCGACGCAGTCATTTGCCCGCATCCCCTTTAACGCCCTGAAGCTTTGATATAACCTTCGCCTAGGCAATGGTTATTTATTTGGGTGCGGCATGACCAATTTTTCTCTTTTTCCCGAAGCCCCGTCCATGCAGGTGGGTGAAGTGGCGCGGGCGTTGGATGTGTCGGTGGATACCATCCGCCGCTGGGAGAAAAAAGGGCTGATTCGCGGACACCGCGATGCGCGCGGGCAGCGCATCTTCAATCTCGATGAAGTGCGTCAGTTGCACAGCAAGCTCAATGACCAGACCAGTCGGGGGTTTTGTGTCCTCAAATCCGATTCAATCAGCCCGTACACGGTGATTGAATTATTCGCCGGAGCGGGCGGTTTGGCTTTGGGCTTTGAACACGCGGGCCTAAAGGCGAAAACGCTGGTGGAAATCGACCCGCGCGCGGCGGACACACTCAAGGCCAACCGCGCGCATTGGGATGTGCGTGCCGAAGATGTGGCCAAGGTGGGTTTTGCCGTAGGCGATGCCGACATTGTTACGGGCGGTTTTCCCTGCCAGGCGTTCAGTTATGCGGGGAAAAAGCTGGGCTTTGAGGACACGCGCGGCACGCTGTTTTTTGAATACGCGCGCATCGTCAACGAAGTGCGCCCCAAGCTGATTCTGGCGGAAAATGTGCGGGGTTTAGTCAATCACGACGAAGGGCGCACCCTGCACACCATGCTCGGCGTACTCGATGAGCTGGGTTACACCGTGCAATGGCGCGTATTGCGTGCGCAGTATTTGGATGTGGCGCAAAAGCGCGAACGCTTGGTGATGATTGGCGTGCGTCAGGATTTGCATGAAGATTTGCGCGTCACGCATGAATTTCCTGCCGAGCGCAGTTACACCATCAGCCTGCGCGATGCGCTGAGCGATGTGCCTCCATCACCCGGGCAAAGGTACACCGAACGCAAACACGCGGTGATGCAGCAAGTGCCCGAGGGCGGCTACTGGCGCGATTTGCCCGAGGCCATGCAGCGCGAGTACATGGGCGCGAGCTTTTTCATGGGCGGCGGCAAAACCGGCATGGCCCGGCGTTTGAGCTGGGATGAACCGTCCTTGACCCTCACCTGCAACCCGGCGCAAAAGCAAACCGAGCGTTGCCACCCGCTGGAGACTCGTCCGCTCACCGTGCGCGAATATGCGCGGATTCAATCGTTTCCGGATGATTGGCAATTCACCGGTTCAGTGGCGGCGCAATACCGCCAGATTGGCAATGCCGTGCCGGTGAATCTCGGGTTTCATTTAGGCACAAGCTTGCGCAATATGCTCGATCAGTTGGCGCCAAACGCAGCGGCGAAATAATCGGCCAGCGGCGCGTGTCGCGTATCCACCGTCGATAAACCCAACGCGGCAAAACCGTTCGGCAAGGCATGGAACACTTGCGCCAGCGCGTCGGGGCAGCCAGTGGCCAGGGCGTAAAAACTTGCGCCATCCATGCGACGAATCAGCGCATCTTCCGCCTTGCGTGTGCCCGTGGTGTTATCGGACGGGGTAAACGGCACATCGTACCGCGCCGCCGTTTTGGGAATGATTTCCACATAGTAGGCCGTAAAACCAGCAAACTCCTGTCCCTTTTTGCGCACCAAATCATGCAACTTATCGTACAACCCGGCTTGGTCGGAGGCTTTGAGTGTGTTGTGCTTGTTTTTCACCTCGGCAATGATTTTGCGCTCACGACACACCAAATCGACTACCGCGCCGGTGTGCAGATTTTCCCACCCGTGCAGGCGGCCAAGAATGCCTTGGTGAAATTCGCCAATCGCATTTTGCAGAGATTTTTCTATCTGCCGGCTTTGCTCCATGCGCGGCCAGTCGCTCGGCGCAATGCCCAATAGCTGCATCTGAAATGCGGCGGTGAATGGATCAATTACATTCCGACCCGTGTCTTTTTCGGCTTTGAGGCGCGCCGCCTCCGCCACGCGCTGCAATTCACGCAAGGCACGAATGAGTTCATCGTTTTGAAGAAAGGGCAGCCAAGGTTGATGAATTGCGTTGGGCATCGGGGCGCTCTCTTGCCTGTTGTGTGGGCGTGTTATGGGTGTGCCTTTTCGGCGGGAATGCGCCGGGGCGAGGATTGTGCGCTGGGAAGTGCTGACAGAGCGGGCATCGTGCCTCGCCCCGCCCAGCTAACGGATGCGGGGTTTATGGTACGGCATTCACTGAGGGATTGATGTGGTGGCGCGGTGCGCGGACGGACGAATCACGACGGTGCAGGTCATGCCGGCGGCGAGGTGGATGTCGGCGGGGCGGGGGGCGAGCCGAATGCGCACGGGGATGCGGCTGGCGAGGCGCACCCAGTTGAACACGGGGTTCACATTGGCGGTGAGGTCGGCGGCGACGGGGTTGTCGCGGTCGGCGATGGCGGGGGCGATGCCCACGACGGTGCCGTGTAGGGGGTTTGTCTGGCCGAGTAGGGTCACTTCGGCGGGGTCGCCTACGGCGATTTTTTGCAGTCGGGTTTCTTCGATATAGGCGTATACCCAGTAGGAATCGCGGGCGACGAGCCCCAGTTTGGGGGCGCCGACGGCGGCATAGTCGCCCGGTTGGAGCAGCAGGTTGGTGACGGTGCCGGCTTCGGGGGCGCGCACGGTGGTGCGCTGTAGGTTGAGTTCGGCGAGCGCCACGGCGGTTTGTGCGGCGCTGACTTCGGCCTCGGCGGCTTGGACGGCGAGCGCGCTGTCGTGCTGCGTTTCGTGGGCGACGATGCGGGGGTCGAGCCCGGCGCGGCGCGCGGCTTGGTCTTTTTTGAGTGCGAGTTGGATCTGCGCGCGGCGCAGGTCGGCTTGGGCGGTTTTGACGGCGAGTTCGTACCGATCTGGGTCAATGCGGAACAGGACGGCGCCTTTTTCGACGGTTTGGTTGTCGTGGACGGCGAGCGATGCTACGCGCCCCGGCACATCGGCGGTGATTTGAATGATGTCGGCGCGCACGCGGCCATCGCGCGTCCACGGCGCATCCATGTACGACTGCCAGAGCCGCAGCCCCAGCCAGGCGGCCAGTGCGACGATCAGCAGGGAAACGGCAAAGCGCGCCAGCGCGGCTTTGTTCATTGATACCACCATCCGCCCAAGGCGGCGAAAATGCAGACAAACAGGGAAAAGCGCACCAAGGCGGGGTGCCAAAACCATCGTTCCAGCGGTACGGCGCGCAGGAGTTCAGCCAGCAGGGCATAGAGCACGACGCTGGCGAACAGCAGCAGCAATAGGGTGGGCACGGAGGCATCGAACAGGGGCCATTCACGCGGCCAATCATGCAACAAGGGGCACCTCCGTCGGGCTCGGTTCTGGCGCGAATTCATTGTGAATCAAGCTGAGGTAATGTTGCACGCGCGCGGGCAATGCACCGGGGCGAAGCGGCGGGGGAATGAGCGCGTCGTCGGGGCGAAGCAACGGCGGAATCAGCGTGTTGAGCGCGGCGGCGTCTTGCCGTGCCAGCGCCCGCAGTACGGGCGCGAGGCGCTCGGGCGCGGGATCCGCGCTTGCCGCGTCCGCCAGACTGCGCCGCAATTCAATGGCTGCGCGGCCCAGGGTTTGCAGCCGGAGCGCCTGCGTGAGTAGCTGGGTTTGTTCGGGCGCGGTCACGCCGGGCAGGGTGGCAAGCTGGCGCACCAGTTCGCGCGTGTCCCGTTCAAATGCGCCGCGCAGCCCGGATAACGGGCGGGTGCAGGCGCGCCGCAGTTCTCGATCCAGCGCGGCGCGCAGGCGGCGGCGATACCACGGGCTGCCGGGCGGCAAGATCAGGAGGAACGACAGCCCCGCCACGGCCACCGCCAGCAGTAGGCCGATGCCGCTGTTCAACAGCCCGGCAGGGTTGAACGCGGTGAGGTTGGCGGGCAGCGCCAGGGTGCTGAAAAATAAGCCAAATCCGACGCCGACCGCGCCATATTTCGGCGAGGCCATCAAATATCCGGTGGCGAGTAGAAACGGCAGCCAGGCGGCCACCAGTAGATCAAACCCGCTGACGGCGGGCAGCAGGCCGAACTGAAAGCCGATGGCGGCGATAAAGGCCAGTGCAATGCCCTGCCCCATTTGCCCCACGGCGCGCGCGGGGTTGGGCGCGGTGGCAAATAGGGCGCTCACCACCACGGCGATGGTGACGGCCAAGGGGCCGGTCGGCCAGTCGGTCGCCAGCCAAAAGCTGGCCATGAGGGCGAGCACGAGCGCGGCACGAACGCCCGCCGCCAAGGGCACGAGAACATCCGTGCGGTGCCGGTGTTGGGTTTTGCCGCCGGCGTCGGGCGGATTGGGGGCGTCGTCGAGTGCGACGGTTTCGGGCGAAATGAGTGACTGATGGGCGCGACCCAGCGCCAAAAATTCGCGCAGAGATTGGCGCAGCAGATTCAGGGTTTCTTCTGCGAGGCGGCGGGCTTCGGGCGAAAAATCGGCGGGGATCGGCGTGGCGCGCTGCCAGTCATCGGCCGATTGCGCCCACTCGGCCAGTGCCGACCAGTCGGGTGTGGCAAGGGGCTGCCCGTTGGTACCGCTGAGCACGCGCAGGCCGGGTAAGAACGCGGGCGCGAGCCAATCGGCCACCGCCGCGTTGCCGGGGTCTGCGAGCAAGGCTTGGTGCCGGTTGAGCACTTGCAGGGTGCTGGCGGTCGCCACGAATTGTGTCAGCCAGGCATCCAGCGCGCGGTTTTCTGCGGCGGCGCGGGCATCGGCGAAGAGCGACACGGCGCGAAAGCTGGCCATGCTGGCCAGCCCCTGCGTGGCCGCGAGGTGCAGCGTGCCCCATTCGGCGGTGGGCATGCCGCCGGTGATGACCCGCTGGGCGACGCCGGTGAGGGCGGTCATTCGCGCCTGTGCCGCGCGCAGTAAATCGCCGCGCATCGAGATTGGGGCGATCAGCCCGCTGACGACGCTGGCGACGGCAATGCCGAGCAGCACTTCGGTTAAGCGGGTGACGGCAATCTCGAAGGCTTGGTTCGGGTCGAGCGCGGCGGGTAGCCCGACCAGGCAGGCGGTGTAGCCCGCCAACACGAAGGCATAGGATTGAAAATTCCGGTACCACGCGGCGCCGGCGGTGAGCGCGCCAATCCACAGGGCGAGGGCGGCGAGAAACCCGAAGCGATCTTGTGCGAAGGCGGCCACCAACAGCAGGGAGACGCCGCTGCCGACGACGGTGCCGAGCGCGCGGTAGAAGCCTTTGGCAACGACCAGTCCGGTGTGCGCCTGCATCACGATGAATACCGTGACCACGGCGGTTTGCGGTGAATCGAGCGCGAGCCGATAGCCGATCCACAGCGCGAGGATGGCGGCAAATGCGGTTTTCAGCACGAAAATCAGCGTCTGCGCTTCGCCGACGAGCCAGGCGCGCAGGGGCGGCCACGCGAATGGGGTGGCGTGCGGGTTCATGATTTGATCGGAGGCTCGCCCGACGCATCGCCCGGCACCTCGTCCGTGAGGCCGAGCGGCACATCCACCCATTGGCGCAGCAAGTGTGTGAGCTGTTGTTGATCTGACTCGCTCAGGCGCGCGAACCGCCGCTGCGTGACCGCCATCACGGCGGGCAGCGCTTGGGTTAAACGGGCTTGCCCGTCGGCGGTGAGGGTGACATGAATCCGCCGACGGTCGTTGGGGTCGCTGCGGCGTTCCAACAGATTTTGCCGCGCCAGTTCATCGCATAACCGCGTGATATTGGCGGGTTTTTCGTTGGTGGCGGCGGTGAGTTCGCCGGGGGTCAGGCAGAAGTCTGGCGCGCCGAACAGCATGACCATCACGGCGTAGCTGGGGTAATTCAGCCCTTGGGCTTTGAGGGCGGTGTTGGCGTCATCGGCCAGTGATTTCGCCGCGAAGTGAATCAGCCGCGCGAGGGTGGCGGTGGGTTGATCGAACACCGCGCTGCGGGCGGCGCTGCGGCTCAGCCGTTCATCGGCGGCGGCAAAAGCGGTGGGTGTCGGGTTCATGGGGTCGCTCCGGCATCTGTCGGCAGGGCGCCGCCGACGGCGGTGTACAGCGCCACCAGCGCATCCAGCCCATGGGAATTCACGGCCAGCGCGGTTTGCTGCACGGCGGCAAGGTGGTCTTCGGCGGCCAGCACCGGCAGGGCATTGCTGAGGCCGGCGCGGTAGCGCGCTTGGGCTTGGGCGAGGGCGCGTTCGGCCAGCGTTTCGGTGTGTTCGGCCAGCGCGTGCTGTTCGGCACCGTGTTTTAAGGCGGTGAGTGCCGCACTGGTTTGGGCGAGGGCGGTGAGCAGGCTGTCGTTGTAGTCGGCAACGGCGGCGTCGTAGGCCGCGCTGCGTGCGGCCAGCGTGCCGCGCAACACGCCCCCGTCAAACAGCGGCAGGGTGAGTGCGGGGGTGATGCCGAGGTTGATCGAGCCAGGCTGTAAAAACGCCAAAAAGCTGTTCGAGGCGGCGAGCCCGCCCAGATACGCGGTGAGGTCGATGTTCGGATAAAACCCGGCACGGGCAACGGTGATGCCCTCGGCGGCGGCGGCGACTTGCCAGCGGCGCGCGGTCACATCCGGGCGGGCGGCCACCCAAGCGGCAGGCACGGAGGCGGGCATCGCCCACGGGGTGCGCAGCAGTGCGGTGTGTTCGGGCAAGGGTTGCCGGAGGGCGGTGCCCACGCCGGTGAGGACGGCGAGCCGCTGTTCGGCCAAGTCGGCCTCGGTGCGGCCTTGCACGAGGCGGGCTTGAATGGCTTGTTCGGCTTGTTCGGCGGCCAGCAGTGCGTCGTCGTTGCTGAGCCCGCGCGCCAGTCGTGCCCGTTCGATGGCGGTGATTTGCTGCGCGATGCCGGCGCGGGTTTGCTCTAAGGCCAGCGTGGCGCGAATCGCCACCAACCGCAGATATTCATGCGCCACCGCTTGGCTTAAGGCGAGCGCGGCGGCATCGGCTTGATTCGCGGCGACGCGGGTTTGGTCGATGGCGCCTTGCGCCTGCGCGCGGTTTTTTCCCCACAGATCGAGGCTGTACCGCAGGCTGAAATTCAGCCCGTTATTCCAAGTGGTGGAGCCGCCAAACGGTGGGGGGAAAAACTGGTTTTCTGACCAGTGCGCCAGACCGGTTTGCAGGCTGGCTTCGGCTTGAGGGGCGAGCGGCGCGCCGGCGACTTGTGCCTGCCCCATCGCTTCTGCCAAGCGGGCGCGGGCTTGCGCCAAGGAGGGGTTGTGGGCGAGCGCGTCGTGGATGAGTTGATTCAAGGCGGGGTCGTGCCAATCCTGCCACCAGGCGCCGGCGGGTTTGGCTGCGGCGGTGGCGGTGGTGAGCGGCGCGGCGAGCGATAACTCGCTGAGCGGTGTCAGATGGGCGTGCGGCGCAATGCCCTCGGGGCTGATGCAGCCGCCCAAGAGGAATGAAAACCCGCCGATCAGAACCCAGCGCATCGCACCCTCCACAGGGACTTCGTTCGTATTTACTTCGCAGGCTAATACTACAGACATGAAATAAATTTGTGAAGCGTTTGCACCACAGTGCGCGGTTCGTGCGTAAGTCCTTCACATGGGTAATCGGCAGGGTTCAGCGATGTGGCAGCGAAGGGTGTCTGGTGTGGCGTCTCGGGTGGTGTGGTGGCTGGTCGCGTTCGGATGGTCATTGGGCGCGTTGTCGCAGCCGGCCATCGCGGCGGCGCCCGTGGCCTGGCAGCCGTATGGCGCGGCGGTGTTCACGCAGGCCAAGTCGGAACACCGCTTGATTTTGCTGGATATGGTGGCGGTGTGGTGCCACTGGTGCCATGTGATGGACGACAAAACCTACGCCGATCCGGCGGTGGCGGCGGAGATTGCTGCGCATTTTGTCGCGGTGCGGGTCGATCATGATGCGCGCCCGGATTTGGCGGAGCGGTACCGAAATTACGCGTGGCCGGCGACGATTATTTTGCGACCCGATGGCTCAGAGGTGTTCCGCGAGGCCGGCTATATTCCCCCGGCGCGGCTGCTGAACATTCTTGCCGATGCGGAAAAGCTGCCGGTGTTGCCGCCGGAAGCCGAGCAAGTGGCGGCGGCCACGGCGGGCGCGGCGCCGGTCAGCCCGGCCGTGCGTGCGCAGTTACGCGCGCAGCATGCGGCGGTGAACGATGCCCAACTCGGCGGCCTGTTGTTGCCGCAGAAATTTTTGGCCGAGGGCGAGGTGCGCTGGGACATGGCGTTGGCCGCGCAGGGCGATGCCGCCGCCGCCGCGCGTGCCCGAGCATATTTGGATGCCGCGCTGCAATTGATCGACCCGGCATTTGGCGGCGCGTATCAGTATTCGACCCACCACGATTGGCAGCATCCGCATTTTGAAAAAATCATGGCGGTGCAGGCCGATTATCTGCGGGTGTACAGCCGGGCGTATATCCAGTTCGGCGACCCGCGTTATCGTCAAGCCATTGTTTCGATTGCGGATTATTTGGATTCGTTCCTGAGCGCGCCCGATGGCGGGTTCTATCCCAGCCAAGATGCGGATTTGGTGCAGGGCATGAAGGCGACGGGGTATTTTGCGCTCGACCGTGCCGCGCGCTTGGCGAAGGGGCTGCCGCGCATCGATCCGCATGAGTACACCGCGCAATCGGCGATGGCGATGGAAGGCTTGCTCGATGCGTATGCGGCCACGGGCGACCGGCGCTATTTCTTCCGCGCGATGGCGGGGCTCGATTGGGTGCTGCGTCATCGACGGTTGGATGACATCGGGTTCCGGCACGATCAACACGATGCGGCGGGGCCGTATTTGGTCGATAACCTGTTCATGGGGCGGGTGTATTTGGCGCTCTACCGCATCACGCGCGCGCCGATTTGGTTGCAGCACGCGGCGCAGATGGGCGATTGGATTTTGGCGCATTTTGATCGACCACAGGGCGGGTTGGTCAGTGCGGTGCGCGATGGCACGCCCCTCGCGCCGGTGCCGCAGATCGATCAGAACCTGTGGGCGGCGGGGTTTTTTCTGGACTTGGCGCGGGCGAGTACCGCGCCGGACGAACGGCAGCGCGCCTTGGCCGCCGCCGCGCATATTCTCGGGTATTTGGCCAGCCCGTCGGTGGTGGCCGCGCGGGTGTCCGACGCCGGTGTGCTGCTGTATGACGCACAGTGGACGCAGTTATCGCGC